>JBEGOB010000031.1:0-17765 GCA_041182265.1 Verrucomicrobiota bacterium
GGTGAGCGCTCCATTCTGAATCTTGGGTGCGCTGAAACCCGTCGGTGTTAAAAATCCAAGCCCTTCCTGACCGGAGGTGAATGATGATGAGGGCTTTTCAATACTCAAGGTGCGGGATGCCTCACCTAAGTCCCATGTCCCGGCAAACTGCAATCGCCCGGTCGCTCCTGTGCTCTGGTTAATCGTGACGTTGCCAAGAAGATTGATCTGGGGGGCGGCAACCACATACCCCGTGGTGCTCGCAGAGGAAAGAATCGATCCGTCATTCAGCGTCAAATTGCCGGTTCCGACGGGGCCACTCGTGACCGTGGTGAGGCTGGTAACCGAACTGGACGCAATTCGCACCCAAGCATTCGCACCCACGGTTAAACCACCGTTGAAGGTGTTAGCGCCGCCGAATTGAGCATAATTAACCGCTCCGGATGTGCGCGTGACCTCGATGGCGGCCGAACCAGAAATCACACTGGAAACCGCGATATTTGCGGAAGATTGGCCCCTTCCAAGGTTCCATGCTTGATTGGCCGTGAGCTCGAGCTTGGTGTTGGATTCAAAGCTGATGCCGCGGTTCGTGACATCTCCATTGTTCAAATTGATCCCGGAAGCACCAAGCGTGAGGGTGGAGGCGGAGGGATTCACAGCGTTGGTGAAAGAAGGCCCTGAACTCGGAGTCCCACCACTGATCAGAATACCGGCCCACGATGCATCACCCCCGAGGGTGGTGGCTCCGCCGACAGATGCGCCATTCCAGACGGCGCGATCCGCAGAACCCGGTGTCCCGGAAACGCCGTCCCCCCAAGCCTCCTGATTGATCAAAGCAGTGGCGGTCGTGTTGCGGACGCGATCGGCAGCGAAAAGACAGCCGGGGAAAATTGCGAGGGCTGCAAGAGCGGCGAAACGATTGAACGGGGTGGGTTTCATGGCGAATAATGGGATTTCAGGGTCAAATGAGGAGTCAACTGTAGGGAATTTCAACCCACACTTTACGCATTGATAAAAGACTAGAGGTCAAGGACCAGACAGGGGCGATATTGCGTCATAGGCGGGTAATTTTGCGTCTGATCGACACCCACGATTTTCGGGCTCCCGACCTCAGCAAACGCCCGAACGACCCCGACTTTCTCGGAGCGATCGAGCCCGTAGCTGCGCAAAAAGCCAGTCGACGTCATCTGGCAAAGATACCCTCATCCGTCCGAATCAACGTTTTTCAACAGCATACCACGCAGCGATTTCGTCGGCGGAAAGCTCGCGGTTATGAATCGTCACTCCCGCCAAGGCACCCGTGTGGTCAGTCAGGAAATCGAGCGAATCGGTGGTGAGGCCCGGCCTGCCAGGAGCTTCATCGATCAACATGCCATCAAGGTGGAGCGCGAGGCGTGTCGGAGTGGCAGTGATTACCGCGTGATACCAACGACCGAGCTCGATTTTTCCGCCTGCGAGCGACCCAGGATCGGCATACAACTTCCCTCTGCCGATGCGCGCAGTGACGGTTCGATAGGATTTCCCAAAGACGGTGAGTCCGCTTTTTCCGAACAGAATCCCCTCCCCGCTGTCACTGCGAAACCACAAACCGACCGTGAATTCGGGATCGCGCATCTTCAGAAAATGAAGTTTCAGCGGCACACGGCCCATTGAGCGGGTGAGGTTGATATCCACACTTTCCGGGCCCCTGCTCGCCATCAACGGAGGAGAAACCAAGGCATCGCGCCCATCGATTTTCGCAGACTTGGCGAAGTCCGCCGTCCACACGCGGCAACGATCGTCGAGCGCAATGATGCCCGTCTTTCCATCCCATTTCGAGAAATCGAGGCGTGCGACGAGCGCGGCATCGGACGAGGGCACGGGAAATGATTGCCCAGCCAGTCGGTGCAGGCTGTGAGCATCCAAACGCACCGTCTGCCCATCTGGATAAGTTACAGTTAGATCGGCCGAACTCGAACCAAGCCGCAGTGAAACCGGGTGCCAACCCGCCCTCAGCCCGATGCGCCCGGGAGCCACGCGTCCGGCCACTCCGCGCTGGACGACGATCTCCCCGGAGATACGAAATTGGCTCTGATAGGCAGAACGAAAGCCGCCGAGATGAACAAACTCCGCACGGCGCGATGGCAATTGAAATGCATAGATCCCGTCCGCCGGCGCTCGGAACCAAGCATCATATACCACGACCTGTGCAGGGTTGGTATTGTCAGCGATTTCATCAGCAATCTCGCGGCGGCGAGGAGTGAGCTCATCAACATCAAGATACGCCGTCTCGCGCGTCAAACCCTCCCGCTCATAGGAAGTTCGAATGACACCGGGCTCCAATGGCCCGGCAATGCCGCAGCAACTTTCCAAATAAGTGCAGGCTGCGATGGCCCCGCATTCCCAGGAAGGTGCGTGCCGAGACGTGCGACAGGAATGGCGCTGAAAGCCACGTCATCCGGACCACGCACGGTGACGGAAAATGGCATAACTCCTGTGGTGGCTAGATTCCAAAAAAGTGGATCGGTGACGATGAGATCCAGCGGGTGCCAGCCTCGCCCTAACATCACAGTGCCCTTTCGCAGAGCTTGCTGTTGGTGGAAAACGCCGGTTTCAGAAACAGCGTCCTGCCCGCCAACATTGAGAAGAACCGGACCGCATGAATCCACGGCAAAGGTATAAGCACCGGCGGCTTGCGCTTCATAGAAGCCGGTGAGCCGATAGAATCCCTTCGCTTGTTCGCGAATCGACGCGGCGGGAACCGCGTGGGGCAAGGCAAAGCCATCAGACGCAGCTGCGGTGACGAGCGGTGTCTCCTTGTCGAGGTCAGGCAGCATGATTTTATTCGCACGGAAGAAGCCGCGCTCGTCCCAAAGCTTGGTGTTGATTTCATACACCCTGGCGAGAAGTCCATTCTTGGAATCCTCCGGACGCGACTTACCAGGCGCTTCGGAAGTTTGTTCAAAACGCGCGCTTAGCTCAACACTTCTGCGATTTTTACCTGGCCATGCAGGATCGAAAACGCTGGCACGCAGCGAGGTACTTGAACGAATGGCAAACGGCGTGACGAAGCGTGGCGAACTGACAGACGGCGCACTGCCATCAAGTGTATAGCGAATTTCCGCAGCACCGATCACTCGCTCGAACGCAACATGAATCGTCTCAGAAAACGGATAGACCGGCGTCTCCCCTGCCCGCCGGGTTTCACGCAGTGCAAAGGCATCGTAGCGATCACCGCGCACGATGAGCACCGGACGTGCGGGTGCTGCATTGTTCGCCAATCCGGGCGCAGCATCGCGGGTGAAATTAAACACTGTCCGCCCGCCGTCGGTTTTGGCAAATTGATAGAAATCACGCTGATCTCCAAAAGTCACGCTGAGTGCCGTGCGATCGGAGTTCCATGCAGTGACCGGCAGCGGATCGCCGTGGCGATGTGGATAGAAAAGGATGCGAAACTCCGGCGAACGACTCATCGCTGGAACAACAAGCTGGGAAAACTGATTGAACGGCTGCTCGGGCCGTCCGGGTAGAACCTGCACGCGCGGCGCGGGGTATCCATAATCGCTGTTTCGATGAAGCACTCGAACCAGCATGAGTGGATCGCCCTTTTTCGGCGTTGGACGTCCGGTTTTCGGGTCGGTCCGCGCATCCGCCGGAGCTAGCAGAAACTCGCTCTCACGGCGCTCGGAGGGCTCGACGTTCTGATACTGAATCTCGGTGGACTTCGCATCCACCACGACAACCCCATTGGGTAGATTGAACGATGCCTCGAACAAGTGCACGGCGGTGTCGGATTTCCGGGCATCGTCTAGCAGCAACACATACGGATGAGCACCGCGGGCGAGATGAACGGTGCGGTCGGCCTGATCCATGGGATTGCTCCTATCATAGTGCTCGACGAGCCGTGTCTCACCACTCCATGGCCCGTAGTCAGTGTGCGCATATCCATCATTCCACTTCACGGTTTCTGGGTGAAAGGCAATCTGGAGGTCGCGAGATAGATCGAAATTCCCCTCGGTGAAAGGTGCATAATAAGGAAGTTTTCCCGATGCCGACCCGAGCGGATGCACCTGCATCACCTTGCCGAACGAATAGGCAAGCCGCGCATCGCCGGCAGCCGAAATTCCGTGCGGCCCCTCATTCACGCCGAGCCAAACACCAGGCACAGGCGGCCAGGAAATCCCGCGACCATCGATCGTGTGCATGTTTTGCAACCCGGTGGCCTTGACGGCTAACATATCCTCGTCACGCAGCCAGTTGACCCCGTCTTTCCAAAGTGTGATGCGGTTCGCCTCAGAGGCCTCATGCCCCCCATGGTAGAAATCCTGCTTGTTGACAAAGCCGAGATGGAGATCGCCGATCTTCCATGAATTCCGCGCCTCGACGTAGCCACGAAGGTCGTCTTTCCACGTGATAGGAAGTTTCAACGCATCCAGCGCAGCCTGCGACTTCCAATCCGCCGCACGGCCCGCGCGATCATCGCCCAGTCCGCCACCCGCGAAAAGCAGGAGCAACTCTGGAGAAATTCCGACCGGATTCGGCCATCGCTCGCTCGAATCAGTTAGGAACGGATGAGTGGAAAGCGTGGCATGATAGAGCAAGTCAAAACTGCGGTCCTCCGGATAGAGAAAACGCATCAGCCAGATGACATGGAAGGCGGAAGCGCGCATTTCCTCGCGAATGATCCACCGGCCATTTTCCCAGCGAAGCGTGGACTGGAAATAACCGAGCTTTGCGACGAGGTGATCGTGCCTGAGAAGATTCCGATCACGGCGCCCCACGGCGACAAAGGCGGAAACGTTGAGCCAGCCTTTGATCGATTCATAACACATGCCGTCCGGACTGAGATACCAATCAAGCATCGCGCAGGCCTTGTGCGCCGACTGGCGGAAAGTCTTTTCAGGAAAGCCCGCCTTGCCCTCAATCAACAGCATCAGGCGGATGAACTCCATGCCGAATCCCTTGTGATTATTAATCATAAAATGGTCCGGTTCCGCGAGAAAGTTAGAGAAACGATTCTGAACGAGTCGTGTCACGATGCGCACCGTGAGTGCCCGTTCGTCCGGGGTGAGCCAACCGTGAAGATAATCATAATCCAGCAAGGTCCAGATCTCATGTGGCGGATTGGGATCGCCGGATGCGACAAGTGAGCGCTCTGCCGACCAAAGGTTCTGGCGGTCCGCTTGCGAATCGAGGCGGTCAAGCTTTGGCTCTAGCGAGTGCAGGCGTTTCACAAACTTTGCGGCTAGGGCGCGGCCAAGTGCGTCATCCTGAGCGACCAGTGCACAGAACGCGCTGCGCGATTCACGGACACGCTGCCACATCGTCCGAAACTCTAGCGGCGCGTCCTCACCCATCGCAATGCGGGCGCGGATGGCCGCGACATCCTCCGGAGTGACGAGCACCCGCGGGTGCACACCAGAAGGCGGAGCGGGATGCAAACGCGCCTCCGCGAATCCCGGCGTATCATAGGTCACTGGACGCGGAAGCGGTGGTGATGCGGGATGGAATCTCCCGCCAAGCAACTCCTCCAAAGTCGGATGCGCCCGCGCTTGCCACGACGACTCTTGATAAAACTCACGCGGCGCCCCCATGGCGTGCATGACCCCAAGGATCACGATTGCGGCTATAGACAAAAGGCGAAAATAGATAGGCATCGGATCAGGGCGATTTCAGGGAAATTGAATGGGTGAACTGCTGAATGAGTGCCGCTCCCATGGTGATCCGACCTCTGCCGGACGGGTGCTGCAAATCCTTGTCTAAACCAAAATTCGACCCTTCCAAGAAATTACGACCGACAATAAGATATGAGTCTTGATGACTTTTGCAAGTGACTCAGCATGGACGATGACCGAATGCCACAGCGCAGTCTCGACGATAGGAGATGAAAATTTCATGGCTCGGCAGGTGCAACAATTTCGGATGGAGCGCAGTGAACGATCCCGCTGGAAACACTCACCGGACGATCATCGGAAACGAGCGCAAACCACTCGGCAGCGTCAGGCGGCAACTTGGCCTCGTAGGAATTTTCAGCGATCAACGAGGCCGGGATCTCGATCCATCTGCGCTGGCTCACCCCTCCGGCGCGCAGCAGTTCCGGGCTGGCCTTGGCCCAATACACCCGCGCCGCCACCAATGGCTGCGGGGCTGTGACCGTGAAGCGAGCGACGCCGGGTGCCGCTGAAGATTGCGCCCTAACCATGGGAAAAGGCCAGCCAACATCCTTGAGGTAGTAGTCAAAATACGGCACCTCCATCGCAAGCCAGTTCGCCTTCTGGCCTCTCGGCGTCGGATAGGGCTGAAATGCCGTCGGGGTGAAAGTTTCTCCGGAAGATTTTTCAAAAAAACTCCCGCCAGGAACTGGAAGATTGTGATTCGCGTTCGGCGCAAACACCTGGTTTTTCTCTCCCGGAATCGCGTCCAGTGTCGCTTGAACCGAGCGTGGGTAACCAAAAAAATCATGGGTGGCCGCCGCATGGAAAAACGCAGCTTTGATCCCGGACGCGCGCCGTCCGGCATCGAGATACCTGAGCCAAAGCGCCTGCTCAGACGGGGGCATCCGGCCAACATTCGAACGGGGCAGCTTAGGATTGTAGGGCTCCCGTTGTTGCATCGAACCAAGATCAAAGAAACCACAACCATACAAGGCAAATCCCGCTCGCACCTGATCTCCTGCTAGACCGCACACCATGGTCGTCATGTAGCCACCCCAGGAAATTCCCACAACTCCGATGCGCCCGCCATCCACATTCGGCTGCGAGCGCAGTAAATCCAATGACTTCATCGCACTAAGCACCGCATCGAAAATCACGCTGGCGCTGGCATCCGGAGTCGCCACCCAGCGACCATCGCCATACTTGAGATCGCTCCACGGACCTCGCGTATTCTTGATTTTTCCCGGCTCAGCAATGCCTGGCAGATCCGGGGCGACCGCGACGTAGCCGCGCTGCGCCCAAGCCATCGCCTTGTCCACCTCCGCGGAACCTCCTCCACCGTGCAGCACCAACAAGCCGGGGTAGTTACCGGCAGCTTTCGGGGATGCAATCACTGCAAAAATCTCCGTGTCATTCCTCGACCGGAAAACGACGCGCCGCAGCGTGACATTCCCGGGAACCACCTCGCTTCCCGGAATTTCCCGCAGAATTTTCGGCGCTTTGCCGTCAAGATAAGGAACAAAAGGATCCGCCGCATCTTCACCTCCAAGTAGAGCGGAGAAACTCAGCACGCAGGCAAGAAAGAATGCCATTAGATATCTCATGAACGGCATTTAATGAACTGGATTTCCATGCTCATCGAGTGGATCACCAAGAATGATGATCTGTCCGACGGAAAAAGTGTTGTTCTTGTACTTCGCCGGATTGTCGCGAAAGTCGTGATCCATCTTCTTGACCGCTAACATTTTCGCCTTGTCCGGCACCTCATCCAGCAGTGTCCAAGTGACTGTATGATCGCCCATCGGCACGGCGGGTAATGGCGCACCGACATAGACCCAGGCGCTTGCATAGACGGTGAAGAGCGTTTGCCTGAAGGGGGCTTGCCCATCCATTCGGACGCTCACCACGCCGGAGTCTGGACCTTCCATGCCCTTGATGCCGATGTGCGTTCCGCGAAATCGGACCGTCACGGACGCGCCCGAAGTGCCAGTTTGATAGAGATGGGGAAACCACGAGTAGAAGCGTTTCCCGAAGCGGCGGCAGCTAGGTCCGTCGGCAGCGGTGAGTTTCTCCCAATCCCCCGAGAATGTGACGTTTCCCTCGGCAACTAGAGTTTTCGCCTTCTCCCATGGAATCGGGGAAAGCGCTGTGGGCATGGTGTGATCCATCGCTTTCGTGTTGGACTTGAGTTGCTCCAACCCTCGAACTGCGGCAGTTCCGTTGAGCGCGTGTCCGGCTTCGGAGGGATGCGTTCCATCGTTAGAGAAGATCACGCGGCCCTGCGCATCCATGTCACCGGGGACCTTTGCCGCAGTGAAAACAAGCCTATCTTCTCTCGCCATTCGAGATGCCTCCACACCCATGTGAATGGTTGGAATTCCGTAGTGTGCGGCGATCGTTTCATGGAGCGAAACCGAAGCGCTGAATTTCCCTTGATTGAGCAAATCGACACCCGCCGAGTGCAAAGTGTAGGCCAGACAGATATCAGTGTCCGGCTTGCTCGCCCTCAGCTTGCGGATGATGCCTTCAAGCGCACCCGCCACTTCAGCCGGGCGATCTCTAACGTCCGCCACGTCATTGAGCGAAAACTCGATGAAAACGGCATCCGGCTTCTGCGCGACAAGATCTTTGTCCGCGCGAAACACGCCGACAAGCGAGCCGGAACCGCCGAGACTTGCGTTGAGTTCGGTGATCTTCGCCTTCGGATATTGCTTCGCGAACCAGTCCAAAGTGAAGTTACGCCAACCAGGCCCAGCGGTGATACTGCCACCGTAGTAGGCGATTGTCACCGATTCGCCCCTTGCGAGCTTTGCAAAGAGATTCGGCATGCCTGAACGCACCGAGACCTCGGAGGCAGGCCGCAGAGGAATCTTCGACGCCTTCTCAGCATCGGCGTTGATTTTCGCGTAGTCGTTCTCGATGCCAAGGCGCTCGGTGGACGGCTGAGCGACTGAAATCGAAGTTGTCATCGCGAAGCTTAGAAGCGGGCGGTGTAGATTCATGACATTGGATAGTGAATCTTCATTTCACGGCTGCAACACGGACTTCCGCACCAAAAACGGTGAGCAGTGGATGTTTCACTTTCGCGCGCAGTTCGTAAGCGCGGTCCGCTTGTAAACCTTGGACAGGAATGATGAAATCCCCGGTCGCAACCATCGAAATCACGGGCGAGGCAACCCAATTTTCAAGGCGCTCGTTCACATCAAGCCCGGTGATGTCGCGGTATTCGGCGCTGGCCTCCACGGTCTTGGCATCGCCGAGAGAGTGCAGTTTTCCGCGCAGTTCAACCATGCCGTGACCCTTTCGCGCTGCGGCTAGAGTCTCCACCCGGGGCGGCACCAGCGCTGGTTTCACGTGAGTGAGCTTGTTGACCACTGGGTTGGGCCACTTGCGGTCGTTGTAAAGTCGCTGCGCCCGCATCGCCCGGATTTTCAAGCCGACGTCCGTTTGTTCGAATGTCGTCTGCGGCACCACATCGGCCTGGTATTCCAACGCCTTGTCGTTCTGCCCGAGCACGCTGACTTGCGTTTGATCTGTCGCCCTAACCGAGTGAAGCACAAGCTCCTTCCACTCGCCATGCTTCCAACGGTCCTTCGATTTTACAATCGCATACACCGTGCCGGACTTGCGGTCGTGGGTGAACCAAAGATCGTTTTCGTTCGTGACGATCCACGGGCGAACGCCGTAGATGCACTCACCGTTGACGAACATCCACAGGGCGACTTCGCGCAGTCGCTCCTCCTGCTCGATGGGCAATTCTCCATCAGGCTTCGGCCCCACATTGAGCAGGAAATTTCCGCCCTTAGCCCGGGTCTCGATCAACTTTCGGATGATCTCTCCTCCAGACATGTAAACCTCGTTGCTTGGCTTGTATTGCCACTGGGTTCCCATGGTTAGGCAAGATTCCCACGCTTCGTCAATGGGCGTGCCGGGGATGTGCTGCTCGGGTGTCTTGATCGCGCCACGAGTGATCACAGTGTCCGGCTGGAGATCCCACGCGAGATCAGTTAGCCCATCGGTTTCGCCATCGAAGAATACCATGTCAACCTTCCCGTAGCCGGTCATCAGTTCGCGGAGTTGGGTTAGATTGTGCTTCATCAAGCCGGGATTGCTGCGGGGCTGCACGGCCTCGATCTGCCGTTGAATGGTGATCTTATTTTTGCGCAGCCACCAAAAATCGTCCGGCGAGAAATACACCCCGGCGGAAATTCCCTGCGCACGAAATGCATCGAAGACCTCAGTCGTGATGTCACGTTTGAACGGAGTGTGCATGATGCTGAAGTCCGTGGTCTTCGTGTCATACATGCAGAATCCCGAGTGATGCTTGGTCGTGAACATCAAATACTTCATGCCCGCAAGCTTGGCGAGGCTCGCCCAATCTTGCGGATGAAATTTCCGCGGATTGAAAGTTTTCGGAAGCTCGTCCACGAAGCGATTCATGAAGTCGTCATCCGCACCGACCATCGAATGGCTGATCACCGAGCCGAGCTGGCTGTCATGGCTCCAGTGGATGAACATTCCGAAGCCAAGGTCGCGAAACCATTCGAGCCGCTCCACCTTGTTCCGCGAGTTCTCGACGGGCTCCACGGCGAAGGCAGAGGAAGCGAATAAACTCATCAATAGGAGAATCCGTGGGGTTTGGCGTCTGGGTTTGTGGTTCATGGGTTCAGGTTTCAATACCCGATTCGATCAGGAAAGCTGTCGCACGACATGGGGGCAAATTACGGCGTGGCAGGGCGGATTTACGTCGCTCCCCTAGAGCCCCAATCCGCCTGTCGGGCCGATCCGGTCGCCTACCTCACCTTCTTAAGCCGGAGGCGATTCTTCCATTTTCTCCTCCACCGATCTGCCCATCTGCGTCCATCCAATCATCTACGGGTAAAAATTCTTCTACCTCATCCGTGCCATCCGCCAGAAACGACTTCTTAACCACAAATTGCACAAAACCCACGGATTCGAGAAGATCATTTACACAAAAGTGGTGACTCTCTCTCCTCAAACACCAGTCCATCCCTACCAATCCACCGTGCCGACTCAAGTTGACGCCCCACCCTTTCTCCGCGCGACCTCCATCAACTCCAAATAGTTTTCTGCCGCTTGCCCCAGTTGCGACTTGGGATCGATATCACGCATTTTTTCAAGCGTGGGCTTCATCAAACTCTTCCTGTCGGGCCAATTTTGATAGAGAGCGAAGCGAGCAGCCTCTACCAACTGTCTCTGCCTTGCGGACAATCGTGGGTTAGCATCCAATTTGGCAAATTTTTCTTCAAGACCAGCAAACTCACCTTTCTTCGCTCCATCAAGGGTGATGTCCAGCAAGCTCTCCGCGGAAAATGTATATTTGCCAAGATAGCCGGACTTATCATCAGGATCCGCCTTTTTCATCTCATCAAAAATCGGCTGATAAATGCCCTTTGGCCCGAGCCCCATATCCATACGATCCAAGCCTTGTCCCAGACGCCCAGCCTTCATCACACCCGAAGATCCCTTGGCTGATCTCCAAAACTCGTCGCGCTCACGAAGTATCTGCAACAGTTTTTTCGTCGCTGCAAAAATCCCCCCTTCCCTTGCAATCTCATCACTGCCCGAATACAATCCTATCAAACGCCCCTCGGAATCGTATAGCGCGATCGCCGGGATACTTCGCACTTGCGGGTTGCCTTTTTCATTGAGTTTCAAAAGCTCCTTCTCAGCGTCATTCGGGTTCTCCTTACGATCTAGATCAACAAGCAGAATACCAGAGCCTAGCCCTGATAGGAAACGAGGATCATTCCAAGTTTTCGCCGCAATCTCTCCCGGACGATTCCAATCAGAACCACGAATAAAGACAGCGATCGGCGACTTCGAGGACTTGGCGCGGTCAAGCGCCGTGGTGAAGTCCGTCACTCTCTGGCCCCAAGCACAAGCAACACAAGCGACCCCACAAAAGGCACGCAAAACATAGGAAATCATTGTCAAAGTAAAGTGAGTGTCTATTGGAGCTTCCGGCCATACACGCGAATTCCCGCAAGGTGGAAAAACTCATTGCGGTCATCATCACGCTCCACCTTCACATAAAAAACACGGGTTGCCTTGCCTGACAGTGGAATGCGCCAAGGTCCAACGGGATCCTTGCTTCGAAAAACTTCCCTCCACATACTGCCGTCCTCAGATACTGAAACTTTCAGAGGCACCTGCCGATGCCCGTTCTGACCGTAGTCCGTTCCAAGAATAACGATCCCACTCAGATCTCCCAGTCTCCCAAGCCTAACAATAGCGCTCGGCCTAACTTGCTGGGCGGTATGAAACGAGCCCCCATCCTCCTCAATGACCCCCCAGTGATTCACCGGCGAATCGTGCTGACAGGTCGATGAAGTTCGCAGCAAACCACCAGAAGACAGAAGAATACCAGAGAATCCCTCCACTTTTGATTCGCGTTTGGTGCGAAAAACCGCACCCGCTTTACCCAGAGATTGAAAGGCGTCCACGTTGCCAGCCATTTCTGCAGCGAGCACTGCCGGTCCCAACGCAGCCTTCAGCCCCTCTTCGTTTCCGCCGCTTGATGAAGTTGAAAAAACACGAGCCAATGCTGCGAAAAAATTCTGATTCAGATCCCCCTCTCCAAATCGCTTCTGCCCCCAGGCAATCGTCGGAGCAAACAACATTTTCGAGTTAGACTGTAGTGCCAACACTTTCTCAAAAAACGCCAAACCTCGGAGCGGATCTTCACCCAGCGCCTTTGCTTGCTCGTCAAGGGCTCGATCAAAAGCCCACATCACCGGACCTTCCTGCTGCGCGATCATCTCGTGATAGTTCAGCAAAAATGCCTCACGCCGGTCCTCACTCAGCGCTTTCATGGCCGGTGCTTGAATGCGAGCAAGGACCTCCCACGCACTTTCAGGATAAGCGGCGAGCGCTGTTGAAATTGAATTTCCAATCGCCTCCCAAGATTCCGGAGTGACATCACGCGCCTCCTTAATGAAGTCAACAGACTCGATCCACACTGGTAAATTCAACGGTTGCGCTTCGAGTGCGGCAGCGTAAGCAAGCTCAGCGAGTTCTGGATTCTTTTGCGTCAAGGCGCGCGCTTGCCATGTGTGCACCATGCTCTTTCTATGTGCTTCTCGGTCTCCTAGAACCCTTTCCTGAAGAATAAGCTGCGTCCAAGTTTTCCCCCAGAGACTTGTATGAAGTCCACGTTCCCAAGTTAGCGAGTAGGCAGGAACCCACTCACCGCGAGACACCCTAACCGCGTATGCACAATGCCCTGGCTCTCCCATTGTAAGGGCCGGAAGGCCGTTAGCGCGGGCCGCATTCGCCCCATAATGTGAGAGCGACCCGCAAACGCCGCCAACATCGCGCACGCGCTCGGCATGAATGACGTGACTGAACGGTGCGTAATAATTCGCACCGTGAATCGAGTCTCCAAACAAGTTATTCAACTTATACGGCGCTTGCCAACAGGCATCAATGTAAGCCCTCGCCGTTAGCTTAACATTATCGCGCAACCACAGAAGTGAATCATCGCCCCATGCTCCGCCCTTATCGGACCATCCGCCGTTGGACCCACCGGAGACGACAAAGCACTTTTCCCACGTTTCCAATGCATCGAACTGCGGGTGCAAATGTCCGGCAAGTCTGGAATCTCGATAGTACTTGTAGCGATCCAGCGCTTTCTCCTCGGGCCACTGCTCTTTGGCAAACATCAGCGCGACAGCAGCAGCGGTCGTTTGCTCTTCTCGATTTTTCAACGCCTCAGGATCTGCCTTCCAGATCTCCGCCAAGATGCGCAAGGATTTTGGCGCATCTAGCAAAGGCCCGGAAAGCATCAAGTCTTCCATCCGCACTTCGGATGCTAAAAGATCATCGACGAACCAACGCGTCTCTGTCGCCGATGACATTTTGCCAAGCGCCCCGCCGGCAACTCGTCGCAACTCACCCACCGCGAATTGCCGGCTTTCAACAGCTCCTACAAAGCTCGTAAGAAACAATAAATGGATCAGCAGAGCTTTCATGACGCTAGACAGAGCCAATCAAGCAATGATTCCGAGGGGACGTGTGATCTTCCAATTGCCACGGGTGAAATCCGGAAAAACTTGAGAATTTCCGTCTTCGGCCACCGATTTTTCGCTAAGTGGGCCGACCGCTGACCAAAAACAGCCTTCATACACGTTTTGATCGAGCGCTTCGCCCTTCTGAAGACACTCAATGATCCGGAACAACATGAGGAAATCCATACCGCCGTGTCCACCCTTCGCTTTGGCAAGCTCACCCATCCGCTTGTAAAGCGGGTGCTCGTATTTCGCTGCGATCTCCTCCCATGCTGCGTCCTCAGCCCACTCATGATAGCTTTTTGTAATACCCTCAATCGCAATTCGATTCGGAAATCCAGCGAGAGTTCCTTGTGTCCCTTGGATCATATTATGGCGTGAATAGGGACGTGGCGAGGTTTCATCCCACTGCACCATGATCGTGCGTCCGAGAGCGGTCTTGATGATCGAGGTGTTCATATCGCCGCCCTTGAAATCAAGCTCCTTAAACTCAGGATTGGACAAATTCTTTGACTTTTTAGCATACAAGGCACGTCCCCTGGCAGGAGAGGAAAATGACACGATCCTGCCAAAGTTGTCCTCACCACGAGCCAAGTTCATATACTGGGCGACTGGACCAAGACCATGAGTTGGATAGAGATTTCCATTGCGCTTTGCATACTCGAAGGTCCGCCATGATCCGGTGCTGTCGCCATTTTCCATCTGCCCCCGGAGTTCGTGGATGTAGGATGCCTCGCCGTGAAGAAGCTCTCCCAACAAGCCTTGGCGCACCATGTTCAGATAGAGTAGCTCTTCCCGCCCGTAATTGACGTTCTCCAACATCATGCAGTGGCGACCCGTCGCTTCCGACGCATCGACAATCTCCCACATTTCCTCAACAGTGACGGCAATCGGAACCTCACAAAACGCGTGGGCCCCCGCCTTCATTGATTCAACACACATCACGGCGTGAACATCCCACGGTGTGGCAATAAATACAGCGTCCGGCTTGGTCTCTGCGAGCATCACCCGCCACGCATTGTCATCACCAGAATACACTTTAGGCGTGTGTCCTGCCTCGACCACCTTGGCACCAATTCTTTCCGCACGGTCTTTGGATCGGTCGCAAATTCCAACAAATTCAACTCCGCTGATACTTGCCAACTGCACCGCATGTCCAGATCCACGAGCCCCGACACCAATGATCGCGACCTTCACGCGGTCCAGCTTCGGCGCAATAAAATCGCCCATGTATTTCGCACCGGCACCACGAGTCGGGGCGTTCACCGAAGCGCCCTGCGCGGATGATAAAGCAGAAAACGTAGCGATACCCGCCGTGAGACTTCCGAGAGACTTGAGGAAATCACGCCGTGGCTTGGATAAAATATCGGATGGATTCATAGTTTTGAATAATTGAAAATAGTGGTTTTCTTAGGAGCTGTAGTTCGCGGACGATTCGGGAAGAAGTTTTGCCATCCCATGACAGCGCCACAGGGCGCGTGGATGATGAAAAAATGATTTCCAAAGAGACCCCTTCAGCGTATTCGCCGGCTTGCCGTCCCGGCGGAGGTAGCCGAACCACTCGCCATGCTCGGGATCTGAAAAATGCTTGAACGACCAATCGCGAAGCTGTTCATGCCATGCGAAGTATTTTGCATTTCCTGTCATCTGATAGGCCATGAGCGTGGCAATCAAGGCCTCATCATGCGGCCACCAAAATTTCATATCGTGCCAATATTCCTGAACCGGTTTGCCATAAACATCTCGGAAGTAGAAAAGTCCTCCGTATTCTTGATCCCAACCGCGCTCCCACATCCAGTCAAGCATCTCACAGCCTAGCTTCAGCAATTGCGAATCCTTGCGATGACCGGCCTCCTCCATCACAAACCACGCAGCCTCGATGGCATGGCCGGGGTTGAGCATGCGCCCGTCGAAGTGATCTGAGATAGCGCCATCCGGGGAGACGGACTCCATCACGACTTTCAAATCAGGTTTCACGAACAACTTCACAATATCATCTAGGCAGCGGTCAATCCACTTTGTGAGATGCGGATCCTCGCCGAGATGTTTCCGAAGTTCCTGCGCTGTGACCAGCGTGATCATGCGCGTGCCAATGCCTTCCATCGGCCGTGCCCCCGTAAACTTCGGAGGAATTCTACCCGGAGTGAAGTTCCAATCTGTAAAGCGGTCGAACCAATGGCGGGCACGCTCCGCAGATGCGGAACTGCCAACGGCGGAAGCATGTGCCGCGTGAGCGATCGCTGCAAAGCTCTCACTGTAAGCATAGCGCCGCTTACGAAGCGGAGTGCCATCACGGGCCACATGGAAAAACATACGACCATCTGCTGGGTCCACGCACTTTTCCTCGAGAAAACTCAAGCCGCTTTCTGCCCAAGCAAGCCACTCTGGTCGCCGCTCATACTCTTGATGGAGCGTGAGCAACATCCAACTCATCCGCCCTTGCGCCCACACGGATTTGTCGTCATCGACAATCCCTCCATCCTTGTCAAAACAATGCAGGAAGCCGCCGTTTACCTCATCAATTGCACGCGGAAACCAAAATGGCAGGCACTCATCAATCAGTTGCCGCTCATAAAAATCCGCAAGTGATCTCATGCAAACGCGAGTTGTTTTTGTGACCGGAGGACCGACTTCGCCCCCCAATGGGCAAAACCGAGTTCGTCCAAACGAACCATCAAAGCATCGATCTGTGCCTCGCTCGGATTCCCCAAAGGCAAACGCGCCGGCCCGACCGGCACACCAAGCCGGGCCATTAGCCCTTTGGCTGTTCCAAGAAATCCTGTCGCAGCAATTGCATCAATCATTGCGATCGAGACCGATTGCAAACGACGCGCCTCCGCGTGATCGCCGCTTTCATACGCTGCAATCAGTTCAAAATAAAGTTGTGGTGCCCAATTGTATGTCGAACCCACGCCGCCGCGCGCGCCGGTGGCAAGTCCTGCGAGAAGCGCTTCATCAATCCCCCATGGCAAGTCAAAATCATCGCCAGCAACTTCAAGACTGCGACGATAGGAAACGAGGTCTGGATTGGTGAACTTAATTCCAGCCAAGCTTGGGATACGCGCCGGAGCCTGCTTTAGAAACTGCTCCATGGGTAATGTTAGTCCGGTCAAGACCGGAATATCATAGTAATAAAATGGCGTCTCCGGTGCCTCCGCTGCAATCGCCGCGCAGCAATCAATGAGTCCTGATAGTCCTCCGGGTTTATAATAGGAGGGTGCTAGCGCACTGATCGCTTTGAAACCAAGTTCTCCAGCACGGCGAGCGAGGATCTTGGATTCCTCAATGCAGTTGCTACCGACATGGGCGATCACAGACAATCCACTGGCCTTTCCTGCGAGTGCCCAAGCATTGTAAAGCTCAAGTTTCTCCGCGCAAGTCACGGAGTGTGACTCGCCGGTCGATCCGGTCATGAAAATTGTCTTTATGCCATTTTCTGACAAGAAATTCGCTTGGGTGGCGACGACTTCCGGGGCGAGTGAGCCGTCGGCATGAAATGGCGTATGTGTAGCAACGACGAGTTCGTGGAGTTTCATGGATTGGGTGAATCGGTTCGGTTAAGAGTTGTAGGGCGAAGAATGAGCACCAGTCCGATGGCAATGAGAACGGGAAGCGCCAGCCAGCCGATACCTTGGGCAAGTTTTCCCGCCTGATCAAGTTTACCAATGACCTCAGTGGACAAAGCACCGGCCGAGACGCCGATCAGGTTCATAAATCCGTAAGCTGCCGCTCGCAAGCGAGGTGGCACGAACTGGCAGAGGACAGGCATGTTGTTTGCGTCGAAAAGCCCGAAGCCAAAGCCATAAAGCACAGCGGCCCCGAGCGCCATGGCTGGACTTTGACTGTATCCCAAGGCCAGCAATGCAGGAATCGTTAGGGACAACCCGATGGCCCCTGTGTAGATCCGGCCTCTCAAATTCCGCTGTGCCCAACGGTCCGCAAAGACACCTCCGAAAATTACACCGATGAATCCGGATGCCGCGATGATGATCGTTGACAGCGGCTTCGCAACCTTGCTGGAAATCTCAGCATCACTGAAGTTTGCAACCGTCGGCAGCAAGGCGCGCACAGTGTCGGGATCCATCTTTGCAAACAAGGTGGGCAGCCAATTTTTAATCACCCA
>JBEGOB010000032.1:0-6447 GCA_041182265.1 Verrucomicrobiota bacterium
GGCGCTTGCGGTGCCGAATACGTCGATTTCACGATAAACGGTATCATTCTCAATGTTATTCAACGGCAAATTCGTCATGATGAACCGGATGCCATCCACTCCCGATGCGATTGTCGGGCCCGAATCATTTGTGATTGTGACTCTCGTGTAGCCTGCGCCACCCCCAATAAACGGATCGTAGGAAACATTGCCACCCGACACGGCGCCGCTGGTGAGGACGAGCGGGTTGTAATCCGAGCTCCCCACGAGTGAGACCAAAACCTGGTAGTTCTGGCTCGCATGGAATTGGGAGTTCGCAAGCCAGCCTGCATCTGAGACGATGGAAGAGAGGTCGTAGCCGGTGACGCTGCCCGTAAGGTCGAAGGTCATGGTTACGGTGCCGGGGTTCGTATTGTTAAGATACATGTTGCCGCCCGTAGCGGTGAGATCGCCGGAAATAGAGACGCCATCGTTCAGTGCGTTGGTGTCGCCGGAAAATGAGGCACCGGTAGTGGTCGGAGTGAGCCCATGAAGAAGGTCCACCGAGGAGGGGGCATAGTTGGTTTCGGATGTGCTCGATACCGCTGTCGCGATAAGTGCGGCATCCGCCGAGTTGGTGAACGCCAGAGCAAGGAGCGAAGATAATGTGAATAGTTTTGACGTCATAATTGTTACTGAGGGGTTTGAAACAATTTGTTTCGTGGATGACAAGCAACAATTAAAAATCGATTGGTGGTGGAAAACTATCAATAAATTCCGCCCCAGACTTCCTTCAGGCGGTGGATGGAGTCTCCCCATGGAGCCTGTTTGTAGATTCAGACACGCACCCACTGGATGAAGCCGATTTTTCATCTACTCCCCGGTGTCATTCTACTTGGCGCAATGCGCGTATTGTTCACGGGGCAGCATTGAGCTTGGCAGAGTCGGCGGCGAAGGGTAGGGAACGTCGATATCTCAGTTGGGCGGCGAATCGCGGTGGCTGGATTTCTTCGCCGATGATCATGTCACTCAAGCAAACTCGGGGCAACTTTTCACCATCGTGGCTGCGGCGCTGGATCGTCTTGGGGGCGTTGTGGCTGGGTGGTGCGCTGTTTGCCGCGGCGCAGCAAAATCATGTGCGGGAAACCGCATGCATCGAAGACGCCTCTGGGCGGATGAGTTTTGCAGAAGCGCTTCAGGCCACGCCCCGGCCCTACAGCGGTTTCCTCACCCGTGGCTACAGCGCTTCCACGTGGTGGGTGCGGGTCACCTTGGGTTCTGCGGACTCCGTGCCCGAGCTGATTCTGCGCATTCGGCCGCAGTTTCTGGATGAAATCGCACTGTTTGATCCTCTCCATCCTACGGCCGCACCGCTTTTTGAGGGAGATCGACATGCGCCGCAGGCCAGTGAGTTCAGCTCGCTTGCGCACACCTTTAATCTGTCGCGGCCGTACGTCGATGGCCGCCAGTATTGGCTGCGAATCCGTAGCACCAGCTCGATCATGCTGGAGGTGAAGGCCCATACCTTGCGCGATCTGGAGGCAGTGGATCGCAAGGCTGAGATTCTCTACGATCTGTACATCGGCTTTTTGCTTTGCACCATCTTGTGGGCAGCAGTCATCACGCTGACCCGTAGGGACTCGATTACCGGTGCGTTCATGGTGATGCAATTTTGCCAGTTGGGTCAGTTCACGCTGTTGTTTGGATATGGCCGTTTTTGGCTGCCGGGGTGGGCTGCTTCGGGTGCGTTGGACATTGCTACCAATTTTTTTGTCGTCTCGGTGGTGTGCTCGGGAGGGATTTTTTACTACCTGTTGATGCGTGTGCATAAGGCGCGGCCATGGGCGCTGCGGCTATTGTTGGGGCTGCTGGTGTTGTATCCGGTAGAGCTGGTCATGATTTTCACCGGCCACTTGCGCACGGCCCTACACCTCAATATGATCTGCGTATTGTCGCTGGGTTTTCTGATGCTAATCGTGTCTCTCGGCCTTCCGGCCCGCATCGACTTGCAGCGTCCTCTTCAGTGTTTTCCGAAACGAGTGCTAATTGTGGTTTTTGCGCTGATGTTTACTTTGCAGATCGTCCTGCTGCAGTCATTTTTGATTCCCTCATGGGAGGGCCATTCTTCGCTTTACGGTCTGGGTTTGCACGGCTTCACCTCAGGTTTGGCCATGCTGGGGTTGCTGCAATGGCGGGCTCTCAGGGTCGAGCGTCTGCATTCCAGAAAAACCTATAAGGCGGGCTTGTTGCGCCGCCATTTGCACTTCCAGCGTGTTAAAAATGAAGAGCAGCAGCAGTTTGTTTCGATGCTCGCTCACGAGCTCAAGACTCCGCTCTCGGTTCTCCGGCTTTCTCTCGCTTCCGATATACCATCGCCCCGCATGCATGAGTTTGCCGAGCAGGCGATCATGGATATGACCAATGTCATCGACCGCTGCGTCAAGGCGGTTCAGCTCGAAAGTGAGCAATCCATTGTTCAGATCGAGACCTGCGATTTAGCGGCTGAAATTGATCAGCTCCGCAGCCGATCTGTTGATCCTCAGCGTCTTGTGATCACCACCGTTGATTTTCCCGATTTCCGGACCGACGTCGGCCTATTTCGCGTCATCGTTGGCAATCTCGTGGATAACGCCTTGAAATATGCGGATCCTGCCCAGCCCATCACGCTCGATTTCACCCAGTCGGAGCGCGACGGTCAGCGCGGCCTCGCTTTGGTTATTGCCAATGCTCCCGGTCCTGCCGGTCTGCCCGATCCTGAAAAAGTTTTTGATAAGTTCTATCGTGCGCCCGGAGCTCATCGTTTGACGGGGGCTGGTCTGGGCCTGTTCCTGGTTCGAGGCGTTTCCAATCTTCTGGGCGGCAATGTCGCCTACCGTCCCAGCGCCGAACATGTAATTTTCCATTTCTGGTTGCCCTACTAAGTCGTGATGAAAGCCTATACTCCCGCCATTCCCCTGAAAATCATCGTTGTTGAGGACAACGCCGCGCTGCTGGCTGTCACGATCGATGCCTTGGAGCAGACCGGTCATTGCCTGCGCGGGGTGGGTTCTGCCGAGGAATTTTTTCGACTGCCAGATTACACCTCGGTCGATGTTGCCGTGATCGACCTCAACCTGCCGGGCGAAGATGGGCTCGGCCTAGCCAAGCGGTTCCGCGCTGTTTCGCCGCGGGCGGGCATCATTATGGTCACTGCTCGCACCACCCTTCACGACCGGATGGTCGGCTACGAAACGGGGGCCGACATCTATCTTTCCAAGCCCGTACAGCTCGGCGAACTCGTGTCGGCGGTCAATGCGCTTGGTCGCCGTGTCAACCGCGCTTCTCAGGTGGTGGAACTGCCGTCTCTGCCCACAGATCTTCCGCCGCGCTTGATGGAAATTGGTCGTTTGCTCATCAGCACCAGCTTGGCCAACAAGGAAATCGCCGAGTCCCTTTCAATCCACGAAGGCACGGTGCGCAAGCACATCGAGCGCCTTTACCGCGCCCTTGACGTCAATTCCCGGGCTGAACTGAGCACCCGCTTCAGGGCGGACTGAGGGGCGGCGTTACGTATTTCTGCCCCATTGACGAAAATTTGGCTCGGTACTAATTTCCCTGCCCGTTGAGACGTTCACTGTCTGTGCAGGCAGAACACTCACTGGTCATTTAAAAAACGTATACTTCGATCCATTCATGAAAATCCGTCCATTTTTAGCTAGCCTGCCTGGGGCTTTTGTCATGTTAGCCTCATCTGCTACGCTGAGCGCGCAGAACTCAGCGATCACTATCGGTCAGCAGACCAATGCGAACGTTTTTTTCAATAACACCCTCTCACGCTCTTACAACTTTGGAGTCACGTCGAGTGGTGGATCCTCCGCACTCAGCCTCAATTCGATCAGTGTCTTTTTGCAAGCTAACAATTCAAACAATAAAGATGTCAATGTAAGCGTCTACAGTGGTTTTGGAGGCACTGGAACTCTCCTCTCCACCGGTGTCATCCCTGCCGCCTCGCTGACTGGCCAGTTCGATCCTTACACCGCTACGCTTGGAACTCCGCTCAGTCTCACTTCGGGTGCTTATTCGGTGGTCATTACCACCAGTCAAACCAGCAATTACGGCTTCAAACAGGGTGCTCTTCTCCTCACCAATACCGCTGGAGTCACTCTGACCAGCGGCCTCTGGGTCCAAGACAACAACACCACCGGCACCGCCACCACCACCATAGCGCCGGCGGCCGGTTATGTCCTCGCGGACAAAGGGGTCAACAACAGCAGCGTCAATTTTGGCAATTATCGCGTTGGCAGCACCCTCAGCCAAAGCGTCACGCTGAGCAACACGGCCTTCGCGACTTCGAACAACACGACTGAGGGCTTGAGCGCCACGAGCAGTCTCACCGGCCAAGCCAATATCTCCGGGCTCACCAGCTCCTACATCAACCAAGGAGCCAGTTCGAGCTTCAACGTGGGCTTGAACACCGCCAGCGTTGGTGCTCAGTCGGGCACCGTGGCGCTTGCCCTCAATTCGGTGGTCGGAGCCAGTGCCTCGGCACGCACCGGTGGCGCTTTGAGTGTCGGCAGTCAGGATATCGTTGTAAGCGGCGTAGGCTACCGCCCAGCGGCGGCCGGCTTTGACACGACCAGTGCCTCGCTCGGCAAATTCCACGTCGGAGCAACCAATATCAGCGGCAATGTCACCGTCTCCAACACCGCAACGACAAGCGACGCCTACAGCGAAGGCTTGAGCGTGGCGAGCAACTCGACCACAGGCGGCGCTTCAGTGGCCAACCTGCCGACGGGCTTGATTGCGGCCGGCGGGAGCTCCACCGTCTTGGCGAAACTCGCCAGCGTCTCTAGCGTAGGAAACAACAGCGGCACCGTCACCCTCGGTCTCAGCACCTCGGGCGTCGGCACCAGCGGCTTGAGTGCCGCGAGCATCGGATCGCAAGTCGTCACCGTCAGTGCTCAGGGCTACAGCGGCCAATCGACATGGAACACCAACGCCAGCGGCACCTGGGGCAGCTTCAACAGCTGGGACAATGACGGCGGCACGCCCGGTATCGACGGTGCCCTCAGCACCACCGACACCGCGACTTTCGGCGGTGTCACGACCGGTGCGACCACGGTGAGCCTCAACGGAGCCAGCCCCGTACTCACCTCCCTGACCTTTAATAACTCCGGTGCGGCTTACAGTGTGGCGCAGGGAACGGGTGGCATTATCACCCTCGGCACTGCACAATCCGCAGCAACGGTCACCAACACGGCAGGCAATCACACAGTTTCCACGACTTTGATGTTGGCCCGCAACACCACCGTTTCGACGGCGGCCGGATCGAAACTGACCCTAAGCGGGGCCGTCACCGGGGCGAATGGACTGATCAAATCCGGCAGCGGTGCTCTGACCCTCACGGCCAACAGCAGCCTAGTGGGCGATACCACCGTCAATGGTGGCTTGTTGACGGTGAACGGTGCGATTTCGTCGAGTCGGGTGACGATTGAAAGCGGTGGCACCTTGGGCGGCTCCGGCACCGTCGGTTCCACCTTGGTCCAAGGTGGCGCGACGATCAGCCCCGGCAACTCGCCTGGTTTGTTGACCATCGACGGCGACACCAATTGGTCCTCTGACGGCAATTACAACTGGCAGATGGTCAGCGCTACCGGCACCGCAGGCACGGATTGGGATAAAATCGACGTCACCGGCACCCTCGACCTGACCTCACTCTCTTCGACTTCCAAATTCAATCTCACCCTCTGGTCGCTCTCCGACAATACCACCGACGGCAATGCAAACAACTTTGACAACACGGTGAACCAATCGTGGACTATCCTCACCGCTAGCACAGGTATCTCCGGTTTCAGCAGCGACAAGTTCAACATCTACACCGGAGCGAACAATGGAACCACGGGCTTCACCAACACGCTCGCGGGGACCTTCAGCATCGCTCAGGATGGCAACAATCTAAACCTCGTTTACACCGTGGTTCCCGAGCCGACCTCAGCTTTGCTGTGCGTGCTGGGTATTTCTGGAAGCGTCTTCTTGCGCCGTCGCAAGGCGTAATCGGTTTCAGTTTGTTTTAGGCAGGGGCGGATCGGCGACGATCCGCCCCTCTTTGCGTCTGGAGTTTGGGCATCACTGAAAGTGGTTTGGGTGCGTTGAAGCGTAAGCAGCAAGGGGCAGACAAAGCAGGATTGAGCGGGTCCCAGTTACGTATTTCTGCCCCATAGACGGAATTGCTATTGCTGGATATTTTCGCGGGTTTCCAGAGGTCACGGCCTTATTTTTTTCCTTATTCAAAATTCACAGCATGAAAAATCGTCTTTTAACGGCCAGTTTTGCAGCAATCGCTTTTAGCCAAGGAGTGCTGCATGCACAAACGACTGCCACCCTCGACGGCACCGCCGGCAGCAATTCAATTTCCACCGACTATTCGACCGATGGTGGACTCAATCTTTCGCTCGGATTTTTCGCCGAATACCTCGTCGTCGGTGGTGGTGGTGGTGGTGGTGGAGTCTA
>JBEGOB010000033.1:0-4516 GCA_041182265.1 Verrucomicrobiota bacterium
CCCTCCTTACAGCAATTCTGCTCATCCCACCCCAAGCCCACCGACTCTGCGCAAGCACGAAAAAGCCCGGCGCTCCGCAAAGGAACTGCCGGGCTCGTGCCATGAGAAACAAAAATCAGCGCCGACGCCGACGAAATACTCCCAAAATCCCCAAGGCCCCCAGCAAAGCCGCACTCGGCTCCGGGATGGCTACAAACGAGGATAAAGGGCTGTAGGTCGTGTTGTTACCGGTCCAATTTTCGGAATTAGCAATAGCTGCCAAAGCTTCAGCTGCGGAAGTGAATGTTGTGGTTCCAGAATAATAAATATTATCAAAATCACTCGTTCCACTCGATTTATTTAGAGCGTTAACACCCAAGTTAAGCCCCAGAGGAATCGCTGTGTTACTTGAGCTCGTACTAGTTGCTACGTAGGGCAGAGTGGAAAGGCCAAATACAAAATTTGGTTCCGCACTGGTTCCCGTGAATACCAAAATAGAATCACCACTCGTAGAAAAATTCATTCCGTTCGTACCGACGGTCACATCATCACCTGAACTCCAATTGGTATTAGCGCCCCAAGTGGCTCCATTCGTCCCCGATGCAGAAACCACAGTGCCAGGCAACGCGATGGTCGGAAACGTATAGACAGCACCCCCCTCATTACCCCGGAACGACCCTGAAGAGAGCCAACCCGAATCGGTAAATCTAATTACTTCGCCAGCCTGAATGGTTTTCAAAACCACGAAATCAAGCCTTTTATAATCCGTATCCGCCCCCATGCCGATGAGAGCGAGATCACCTGAAGAGACAGTCGCATTCACAGACAAGGGATTCCAGACGAATGCCGCTGCACTTGCTGCGGCGAAAAATATGTTTCTAGTTTTCATAATTGGGGGGATTTCAGTTCTAGGGGTAAGGGAACGGGGCAACTGCAGGGAAAAAGCATGATCCATACCACTCAGGGGGAGAGACAAGTTCGTCACACTTGAGAAAAACAGGGCTTGCGTGGCATTTTTGAGCAATCCGGCTCATGCCAAGGGGGGCGCGGGGGAAGCGAGCCGGACGAGTCTCGTAAATAGGACTCGCTGATTCCCAGTCGTCAGCAAGCTAATTTTCCACCACCTAGGCAAAAAAGAACCGCTTCCCACGCGGCGGCGGGAAACGGTGCGGTTTGTAATTCAGGAAATCCAGCAAACTGGAATGACCGAATTTTTTTGAAATTTCAGGCGAAATTACGTCGGCTGCTCGCCACGCGCCATCACGACTTTACCGGTGCGAACCGTCTCGATGATGGTGAATTGCGAGAACATATTGATCGCTGCATCGATTTTCGGGCTGTCGCCATTGATCATGACGATCATCGAAGTCGGTGTGAGATCGACGGTTTTTCCGGAGAAATGCTCGGCGATTTGAAGGGCCATCGAGCGCTCGGCGGGCGAGCACTGGATTTTAATCAGCACCATTTCCTTGGTGACGGAATTGTCGGAGGTGTGCTCGAAGCAGTGAATCACGTCGATGAGCTTACCCACTTGCATGATGATCTGCGTGAGGCCCTGCGGATCGCCGGAAATGCCGATGGTCATCCGGGAAAAGTTCGCGTTGCGGCCTTCCGAGACGACGAGCGAGTCGATGTTGAAGGCGCGGCGCGAGAAGACCTGGCAGATCCGCATGAGCACTCCGGGCTCGTTATTCACGAGAACGGAAAGCGTGTGGGATGGCCCACGGCCGCTTTTGGGAGCCGCAACGGGTGTGTCGGTGGTGACAATGGTTTTGGACATGGGAAGAATGTGAGATTTGAAACTTCAGAGGTGAGATTCCGGTGGCGATGCGTGGATCACGTGGAACCGACGGGTTTGGCCATTTTGGTTTTAGGCGCCTCGGTGATCATGTCTTCAAGGGCGGCACCGGCGGGAATCATCGGGAACACATTGTCCGTCTTGACGCACTCTGCGTGGATCAGAATCGGGCCGTCATTGTAAGCAAGCGCCTTCTCCAACATGCGTGTGACATCTGCAGGACGCTTGATGTGAACGGATGGAATGCCATAAGCCCCAGCGAGTTTGCAGAAATCCGGGTTGCCCACAAGATCCACGCCTGAGGTGCGGTCTTCGTAGAACAATTCCTGCCACTGGCGGACCATGCCGAGGTAGTGGTTGTTCAAAACCACGATTTTGATCGGCAATTTGTGAATTTGCGCGGTGGCGAGCTCGAACAAGGTCATCTGGAAACCGCCGTCCCCTGAGATGGAAATCACCATTTTGTCCGGGCATGCAAGCTGGGCACCGATCGCGGCGGGGAAGCCAAAGCCCATGGTGCCGGCCCCACCTGAGGAAAGCCAATGGTAGGACTCGTGGTTCTTGTAAAACTGCGCCGCCCACATTTGGTGCTGACCCACGTCAGTCGAGACAATGGCTTTACCTTCAGTGAGTTGGTAGAGCTCGTCGATCACCTGCTGCATGCGCAGACCGCCCTGTTTCTTGTAGCTGAGCGGGAATTTCTTTTTGTAGCCGTCCAGCTTGGCAAGCCACTCCGATGTCTCAAGCGGGCCGATTTTCTCGTTGATCTCAGAGAGCACCGCCTTGGCGTCGCCCACGATCATGAGGTCTGGCACGATCATTTTCCCGGATTCCGCAGGGTCGATGTCGATGTGAATGACCTTCGCGTCCTTACAAAATTTCGCGGGTTGGCCGATGATGCGGTCGTCAAAGCGAGAGCCGACATTGATGAGCAAGTCGCACTCAATCATCGCCTTATTCGCATAGGCGGTGCCGTGCATGCCAAGCATCCCCAGAGCCAGCGGGTGAGTTTCCGGGAAAACGCCCTTGCCCAGAAGCGTGGATGTCACTGGGCAACCGAGAGTTTCCGCAAGATAGAGCAATTCCTTGTCCGCGCGGGCAATCATGCAGCCTTGGCCGGCGAGGATCACTGGACGCTTGGCCTTGGCGATGAGCTCCGCAGCCTGCTTCACACCCTGCGGGCAAATGTCGAAGCTGACTTCCGGATGATAACCGGGGAGGTTAAAGCTCGGATTCAAGTCACCGGAAAACGGTCCTTGGGAAATATCCTTCGGCACGTCGATCAAAACCGGGCCTGGGCGACCCGTCGTGGCGATATGATAGGCCTCACGCGCGATGCGAGGCAGCGCATTGGTATCCTTCACCAGGTAATTGTGCTTCACGACCGGGATCGTGATGCCGAAAATGTCCGCCTCTTGGAAAGCATCCTTGCCGAGCATCCAAGTCACCGTCTGACCGCAGATCACGATCATCGGCACGGAGTCCATCATGGCCGTCATCAAACCTGTCACGGTATTTCCCGCACCAGGGCCTGAAGTCACAAGCACTGCCGCAGGCCGCCCAGTGGCGCGCGCATAGCCATCCGCCATGTGAACAGCTCCCTGCTCGTGACGGACAAGGATGAACTTCATCTTAGTTTTAACCGTCTCGAGCGCGTCGAAGATCGGAATGGCCGCTCCACCGGAGTAGCCGAAGATGTATTCGATGCCGAGGTCATCGAGTGTTTTGATAAGCGCTTGGGCGCCGTCCATTTGGTCTTTGCTCATAAAAATGTGGCTTGGAGCCGCAATGTGCGCTTCTCAATGGATTTCAGCAACTAAAAATTGCGGATTTTCGACCAACCATGAATAATCTATCAGGGAAAACTCAGAAACATTGCCAATTTACCGACAAACTCCTGAAATGAGCTCATGCGTTTTTGAAAACTCATAGGCGAATCCACCTGCGCCATCCAATTTCGCGGATTGCGTCGCGAGAAATTCCCGACAAGGCTCGCCGCGCCGAGCATGACATCCACAGCAGCACCCACCAAACGGGGAGACGGTCACCTATGGGCGATCGCGCTGGGGCTGTCGCTCTGCATCAATGCGGCCTTGATCCTGCTCTTCGCATGGGCGGCGATGGAGTCTGATTTTTTTGAGAAAAATCGACCGGCAGTGACCACCGCGCCGCCGCCTCCCACTGAGAATAGCGTGATGATTTTCCCCGAAATCGCCGCGCCACCTGCGGAAAAGCCCAAATCCTCGCCGGAGCGCAGTCGCTTCGCCCGCACCTCTTCAGATCAGGAGAGCGCGCGCCCTGAGCGACCCGCCTTCACCGGCGAGCGGAACACCCAAGCCACCAGCGACCGCGCGCCAGATCTCAGCGCACCCGCCAAGCCCTCTCAAACAGGTGCAGCAGCCCGCTCGCCTGAAGATTTGGAAACCACGGAAAGTCAGTATCGCGAGGGAGAAACTGCGGCCGACAACTCACCACCCATACCGCAGCCCACACCACCCACACCGCAGCCGGATCCCACGCTGGCCAATCAAAAACCAAGCACCACGCCGCCCAAGCCAACCGCCAAGGAGCAAGCCACCGCCAGTCCGCCGCCGCGCACGCGCCTGATGGAGGGACCGAATCCCGTAGAAATTCCGGTGCCACGCGAGGAAAAACCTCAAGTGGCCCCGCCAAATCCACAAGCGAAGCAAGCCGCGCCCAGCGCCACCACGCAGGAAAAGCCCCCCGCGCCCAAAACCC
>JBEGOB010000034.1:0-36269 GCA_041182265.1 Verrucomicrobiota bacterium
CGGGAGCGAAACTGCCGGCTCACGCGCATTGCCCAAGGATTGCCGGCGGGCGGTGGCTTGGAGCACGCGGATGAACTCACTCTCATGCGCGCCATGCACGGCCGCCGCAGTGTGTGACGGCTGAACCCACGGACCAACGAATAGCGATGGCAGTGCCGACCTATTTGCGAAACAAAGTTCTACGGCTTCGCAGCCACGAACCTCCAGGCTCCGGTGACTCGGATACGCGCTCACATTCGAGCGCAAAGTGTCAGCAAGCTCTGCGAATCCGTCACAGCGTATTGCGTCTCGCCTTGGATAAGAGGTTGTCAATCGTCCCGCACTTGCTAAATCCGTGCTGGATGAAAACCCTATTTCACGTGACGATCTTGTCTGGCTGGGCGTCGCTGCTGACGGCCGCACAGGAGGATGGCAAACTCGCCATTTACTCAGGAACCTATGAAAATGGGGCATTCCAGAGTCTGACATTCGTGAATCCCGTGATGGGCTGGGATGCGTTTTTTAACGCCGGCTTCCGCGGTGCCAGCACCGTCATCGGGAACATCGAGGCGGGAAATATCTGGTTTGGCCACGAGGCGTTTGTGCGTCCACCCGGTGCGACCACGGGCTTCAGCACTTATGTGAACCCGGCGGCCGGCAGCTTGAATGAACTGGATTTCCATGCGACCACCGTCGGCCACGTCTTGGCTGGCAGCGGCTACATCCCTGGCGACAACGGAGGCTCGTTCACCTATGTCGGGCTGGGGATGGCTCCGGAGGCGAGCTTGGTTTCCGCTGGGGTGGCCGTGAATTTCTCAGCGACGGATCTGGGATCATTTTCGACCACGGATGACTCAGTGATCCTCCCTTACCGCGCGTTTTTCCAAGGAACTGGACTGGCTCCGGGACTTGCCCGGCCAGATGTGATCAACAGCAGCTGGGGTGGCGGGGACTCGTCTGCAACGCAGGTGAGCTCTCTCGCGATCGATGCCCTCGCGCGGCAAAATCCATCCGTCGCCCACGTCGCATCTGCCGGAAATGGCGGCACGGCAACGGTGGTCTCGCCGGCCGCTGGGTTCAACAGCATCGCCGTCGGCTCCTTGGGCGGCCCATCCTTTCTCCAGCCATCATCGTTTTCCTCAAGCGGCATGGCGGATTTCTACAACCCTGCGGAAAGCGGCGGAACGAACCATGCCGGCGTCCGGGTCGCCGTCGATCTCGCCGCACCCGGTGAGCAATTCGCACTTGCCGCCTACATGGGAGACAGCGGGTCGATCGGCGCGAGCAGCAGCCTCGGCTTCCTGATCACCAATCCTGTTCCCACGGATCAATATTTCCTGAACATGGACGGGACCAGCTACGCCGCTCCATTCGTGGCCGGCGGAATCGCTCTGCTCAAGGATGCCGCTAACACCGTTTGGACGGCCGGGAGCAAGCCGGAAGCCTACGACACGCGGGTGATCAAGTCGGTGCTGATGGCAGGAGCGGAAAAAACGCTCGGCTGGAACAACGGCCAAAATGAATTCAACGTCACAACCCAAGCCTTGGACGTGAAGACCGGAGCCGGAGCCATGAATCTCCTAACCGCCGCAGATGTCTATTTTTCGGGAAATCAAGACATCGCCGAGGGTGCCGCACGCCAAATGTTGGGAGCAGGCTGGGATTCCGCGACGATCCCGCTCGGTGGGTCCTTCGACTATGTTTTTGAAACGGCATTCGCACAGGAAACCGCGCTCAACGTGGCGCTTAATTGGTTCTCCGTCAGAGAGTTCGACGACTTAACGAACACCGGATCCGACATCGCATTTTCCAACTTGGATTTGGAAGTGTGGATGCTCGATGGCGACGGCGCATTCGCCTCGAAAATTGGCGAATCGATGACGACTTACAACAACACCGAGTTTTTGCGGTTCGATGCCGTGGAAGCCGGGCGTTACGGCTTCCGAGTGACGTATGACAGCAAGATTTTCGATCTGTCCAATGCGGTCACCCAAGAAAGCTATGCGCTGGCGTGGAATGCCGTCGCCATTCCCGAGCCGCAGGCGCTGTTGTTGCTGCTGGGCTCGGGCGTCTTGATGTGGAAACGCCGGCGGGCTTGAGCTTCCGAGCGCTTAGAGCAGGTATTTCGACGCTTGCTCGACATCCTTGTCACCACGGCCGGATAGGTTGGCGATGAGAATGCAGGATTTTGGCAGGTTGCCAGCAACTTTCGAAATGTATGCCATGGCATGCGCGCTCTCAAGCGCTGGAATGATCCCTTCCGAGTGGGCAAGCTCCTTAAAGGCGGCGAGCGCCTCATCATCCGTGGCGTAGGTGTATTCCACACGGCCAATGTCTTGAAGATAAGCATGTTCTGGCCCCACAGCAGCGTAATCGAGACCCGCGGAAACCGAGTGAGTGAGCTCGATTTGGCCGTCATCATTGGCAAGGAGCCATGTCTTCGTGCCTTGGAGCACACCGAGTTTTCCACCTTGGAAGCGAGCGGCGTGACGCTCTGGGATGATGCCATCTCCCCCGGCTTCGACGCCGATCATGCGCACGTCTTCGTCGCCAAGGAACGGGTGAAACATGCCCATCGCATTCGATCCGCCACCGACGCACGCAACGAGCATGTCGGGCAAACGACCTTCTTTTTCGAGAATCTGGCGGCGAGTTTCCACACCGATGACACGATGGAAATCCCGGACGATCATGGGAAACGGATGGGAACCCAAGGCGGAGCCAAGGATGTAGTGGGTGTGGTCCACCGTGGCGACCCAGTCGCGCATGGCTTCATTGACCGCCTCCTTGAGCGTCGCTTGGCCAGCGGTGACGCCGCGAACTTCCGCCCCCATGAGACGCATGCGAGCGACGTTGAGCGCTTGGCGTTCCATGTCCACCGCGCCCATATACACCACGCATTCCATGCCGAAGCGCGCGCAAACGGTGGCGGTGGCGACGCCGTGCTGGCCCGCTCCCGTTTCCGCGATGATGCGCTTTTTCCCGAGGCGCTTGGCCAGCAGGATTTGGCCGATCGCGTTGTTGATTTTGTGGGCTCCGGTGTGGAGCAGGTCTTCGCGCTTGAGGTAAATTTTCGCGCCGCCGAGCAATTCCGTCCAACGCTCGGCAAAGTAAAGCGGAGTGGGGCGGCCGACGTAGTTTGTCAGAAGATCGTCAAGTTCCGCATGGAATGCGGGATCGGCCTTGGCGGCGGCATACGCGACGGCGAGCTCTTGGAGCGGGGCCATCAATGTTTCCGGAACGAACATGCCCCCGAATTGGCCGAAGTGGCCGTTGGAGTCGGGAAGATTGAGATTGATGGTGGGTGCGTGCGCCATGGACGGCGGCAGTCTCTTTCGGGATGCCCGAGTTTTCAAGGGGAGAATGCGCGCCGCCTCAGTCGTCCCCACGGCGCATTTGGAAAGGCGCACTCTCGATGATGCCTTGGATGAGTTCGCGGAGTTTTCCATCGTTTTGCTCAAGGCGCGCGGTGAGTTGGTCGATGGTGGTGGCGTCGTAATACTCGACGCCGCGGCCAATGGCGTAGGTGAGAAGTTTCTCGGAAAGGCAGCGGTAGAGGTCTTGTTTGCGTTTGCTCGCAAGGATTTCCTTGAGGCCGGCGACGTCGCTAAACTTCTCGCCGGTGACGAGCTGGCCGGCGGTATCGATGGGTTTGCCATGTTCTTGGCTGCGGAATTGGCCGAGCGCATTGAAGTTTTCCAAGCCGAGGCCGATGGGGTCCATGCGTGCGTGGCACCCGCGGCAGTCGGGTTTTTTGCGGTGAATTTCCATCATCTCGCGCATGGTGGGGCTGGATTTCCCGGCGGCAGCGGCATCTTCCAGCTCGGGCACATTGGGCGGAGCGGGTGGCGCGGGGGTGCCGAGCAAGTTTTCCAAGACGAAGAGCCCGCGCTTCACCGGCGAGGTGCGCGTGGGATTGGAGGTGACCATGAGGAAACTGCCTTGGGTGAGAAGCCCGCCGCGCTCCGGGTGCTCGGTGAGGTCCACCGGCCGGAATTCATCACCCTCGACGCCACCAATCCCGTAAAACTTGGCAAGTCGCTCGTTTAGAAAGCTATAGCGCGCAGAAATAAGCTCTTCCGCAGGGCGATTCTCACGAAGGATGAACTCGAACAACATGAGCGTTTCCCGCTGCATGTCGGAACGGAGGCGGGAATCAAAGCTACGGGCGGCAGCGCGGTTGCTCTCCAATCCTAGGATCGACTTGGTGCTGATGGCGACCGTTTCGACATCGCGCGCCTGGAGCCACTGCCCGACGAAACTTTGGATCATGCGCTGCGAGCGTGGGTCGGCAAGCATGCGATCCACCTGCGAGGTGAGATTGGCGCGAAGTTTTTTGTTGAAGGCGAGGCTGAGAAGTTCGTCATCAGGCACCGAGCCCCAAAGGAAAAACGACAGGCGCGAGGCGAGCGAATATTCGTCAAGCTCGATGACTTTCTTCGGATTGTTCGGCTCGGGCTGCATTTCGACGCGAAACAGGAATCGCGGAGAGGCAAGACAGGTGGCGATGGCTTGCTTGATCCCGTCCTGGAAGGTTTTCCCCGGTTCGCCGGAAATCTCTTTCACGATGACCATGAGGCGGTCAATCGTGGACTCATCAAGCGGTTTGCGGAAGGCACGACTGACGAAGCTGCGCATGATTTTCCGGGCGTAGCGCTCGCTGGCGGCGGGGTCTGCCGGGGGCGGACCATCGACAAAAATCATGCGGTAGCCCTTGGCAAATTCCTGCTGCTCCCCGCCGAGAGGGCCTTGGATGATGACTCGCTGGATTTTTAGAAATAGCTCTTCTTCATCAGGAAGCGGGCGGTGCGCGGGCCTGAGAGAGATTTCAAAATTCTGCTGGCCTTTTTTCAGGGCGACGGCGCCATTCAGCTCGATAACGCGGCGTTGGTCCCAGCCGAGCGTGACTTGGCCGACTTTCGCACCCCCTGCGGCGAAGGTCAGAATCGCCTCGTCCGTGGTCGCCTCGCTGGCACCGTGAATGGAATACTCAAGCTTGATTTGGTAGTCGCCATCCCAGCGGATTTCCTGATCGACGCGAATTTGCTGGGAAGCGGCGAAGGGCAACCAGGAGGAGTCAATTTTCGGGTCGCCAGGGTTTTTGAATTTTTTCCCATCAATATCCACACGCGGAACTTGGGCGGCGGCACCTTCCGGCAGCGCGAGAGCGACGACCTCATCCGCGGCGGCGATGTATTTTTCCATCAGGAGCGGCGAGATCGAGAGCACGTCGCCGATATTATCAAACCCGTAGCCCGTGTCGTCGGCAGGGAAAATTTCGCGGGTGTCGTATTCGACGCCGAGCAGGTCGAAAATGGCGTTTTGGTATTCCGCACGGTTCAGGCGGCGGATGGTGACGCGGCCGGGGTCCGGATTTTCGGGATCGAGCTTGAAGACATCCTTCTCGATCCAAGCGAGGAGTTTTCGCTTTTCCGCGAGGTCCAATTGATCCTCGTCTGAGGGCGGCATGATCTGACTGCGGATGTTGTGCCAGACGGGGAGCCAGTGATCGCGATCGTTGAGATGGGCGGAGAGATCCTTGAACTCATCCATGGCGAAGTCCCCTTTGGAAATGCCCTCACCGTGGCAACTGAAGCAGTAATTTTCCAGCAGCGGGAGGATTTCCTTGTCGTAAACCGTGGCCGGATCCGCCGTGGCGGTGGTGGTGAGGAGGCTGGCCAAGACTCCGCAGCGGGTGAAATTTTTCAGAGAGAAAATGCGGCGGGCAAGGGCGTTCACAGGGGAAAATGCGATTTCGGATTAGTTCATCGGGTAGCCTTCCCACAGCCATTCTAGGGCGGCGGGCAAGGTTTGGCGAGTGACGCGACCATCGTTGTGGCCAGCGGCTTTCGAGAAAACATAACGGTAGGAATAGCCCTTGGCTTTCAATGCGGCGGCCATTCGTTCGTTGGCCATCACCCAATTGTGATGACTGGCCTCGTCGAGATCGTGACCATTGTCTTTTTCGCTGACTTGCAACCAGATGCGAAGCGGCTTTTGGGGCGCACGCTTGATGAGATTTTCATGATATTCCCACGCACCCAAAGGCGTCCGCCGATTTTCAGGAAATTGCTGATCGACGTAAGTGCCTGAGTAGGTGAGCACACGTTGGTAAAGTTCTGGATGGAACCATGCCATGGTGAACGCCGCTGCGCCGCCTGAGCTGCCGCCCATACTCGCCCGGCCTGCGGGATCGGAAGTGAAGCGGATGCGGAATTTCTTGGAAATTTCCGGCAAGACCTCTTTTTCGATAAACTTCGTGTAAGTCGCATCCACGGTGTCGTATTCCAACCCACGTTGACTGCCTTTTGAGTCACCACCGCCGGAATTGATGAAAATGGCGACCATGGCGGGCAGGCGTTTTTGGTCGATCATGTTGTCGAGGACACGGCTCATGACGTCGCGGTAGCCGAGGCCATCCTGCACCACGATGAAGGGCATCTCCTTGCTGGCGCGGTGCCGCGAGGGGACGTAAACCGCGACTTTCCGCTGATAGGGAACACGGCCTTTTTCGTTTTTCGCGATGCCTTTGTAAATTTTGCTGTCCTTGGAATCCATCGTGAATTCATGGATCTCTCCCTTCGGCACCCCCGCTTGCACCTGAGTTTCAGGCGCATCCGCATAATCGGGGCCAATGATGAATTCCGCTTGCTGCGCACCACAAAAAGGCGCGAGCCAGCCAAGAGCAAGGAGTGGGATGAGGCGCGAAATGAATTTCATTGGAAAATACGGGTTTGCGAGACGCAACCATACTCTCCAGGCGCCTTCACTCTGTCACGGGAATCCCGCTTGCAGGCTTAGGCAAGGTTGGTGAACACCGCCTGCACGTCGTCGTCATCCTCGATTTTATCCAAAATCGCCTCCACTTCCTCCATCTGCTCCTCGGTCAGCTCGATCGGCTGGGTCGGCAGGCGCTGAAGGCTGGACTTGGTGGGGACAATACCGAGCGCCTCCACGGCGTGAGTGAGGCTCGCAAAGGCGCTGTATTCGCCGATGACCGTCACAACTCCCTCATCCACATGCATTTCCTCAAGACCAGCGTCGATCAGTTCGAGTTCGATTTCCTCGAGCTCGCGGCCGATCGGCACGGGAAATTCGATGACCGACTTGCGGTTGAACATGAAATCCAGCTGGCCCGCATTCACAAGTTGGCCGCCGTTTTTGTTGAAAATAATTTTTAAGCTGCCGATCGTCCGGTTCGAATTATCCGTCGCGCACTCGACGATGAAGAGCGAGCCGTGCGGGCCTTTGCCTTCGTAGGTGACTTCCGTGATGTCTGCGGCGTCCTTGCCAGCGGCGCGTTTGATCGCATTTTCAATATTGTCGCGCGAAAGGTTTTGCGCTTTCGCGTTGTTGATCGCGACGCGGAGTGGCGCGTTGGATTCCGGGTCCGGGCCACCGTTTTTCGCGGCCATCGTGATGGATTTGGCCAATTTCGGGAAAACTTTGGACATGGTTGCCCATCGTGATTCCTTCGCGCGGCGGCGGCATTCAAAAGCTCTTCCCATGATTCAAGTGAGGTTCGTAAGTTCCGGCAGTGCTCCGGTGCGGAAAATAAAGCAGGCTGCGTGAGAAGCTCAATAGCGGATTGAGCGTGAAAATCTCAGATTAGCCGAGAAGCGCGTCAAAGCCGCAAAACAGCTTGGACGCGAGCGGCGGCTTGGCGGGCAAAAGCTCCGGCCGATCCAAGTGCTTGCGGCAAATTTCCTGAAATTCCTCAGGGGTTTTCGCGCGCCGCATGTCATACTCGAAGTCGCCCTCAAGCCCGTGACTGATGTAAGCCAAGGTCTTTTTCATCCGCTGGACGTGCGCGAGAGGATTGAATTTCGCCGTCTCCCGAGCGATTTCATCGTAAAGTTCCAAGACGTATTCCCAAAGATCCCGATAGGTGGGCGCGGCTGGCGGCATGCCTTGAAATGCCGCCACAAGTTGCCCGAAAATCCATGGATTGCGAATGGCGCCACGCCCGATCATGAGCCCGGACGCGCCCGTTTTCGCCAAGTAGGAAAGCCCGCTTTCGACATCGACCACATTTCCATTCGCGATCACGGGACACGGCATCGCGCGCACGGCGGCGGCCACGCAATCCGGGTGCACTGGCGTCTGATAACGCTCCACCACGGTCCTCCCATGAATCGTCAACCCGTCAATGCCGTGGCTGCGGAAAATTTCCAACAAGCGCGGAAACTCGTCCGCGGTGGTGTATCCTAGACGGGTTTTCACCGTAAAACGCCCGGGAATCGCCTCGCGAAGACGCCCGAGCAACTCGTGCACCATTTCTGGATTCCGCAACAGCCCACCCCCCGCATCCTTGCGACAGACGATGGGTGCCGGGCAACCAAGATTGAGATCAATCCCCGCAATCGGAAAACGCGCCAACTCACCCGCCGAGCGGATCAGGCTCGGCAAATCACGCCCAATCATCTGCGCAAAAATCGGTTTCCCCGTCTCATTCTCCGCGAGTGACCGCAAAATGTAGCGATTCAAACACGAGTCGGGATGGACGCGAAAATACTCGGTCACAAACCAATCCGGAGCTCCGCGCCGCGCAATAATCCGCATGAATGGCAGGTCCGTCACGTCCTGCATCGGCGCGAGAACCAGCGCAGGCCGGTGAGTTGGGAGGAAATCTCGCATGGGTAAAAGTGGCTGGCCGGCGCCGGATGCCACAGTGCCCACCGACCGACGTCAAGAATTTCAATTGACATCCGGGGCGAGTTTTACAACTTCCCATCTGTTAAGTAACTCAGGAGGTCAAAGTGGATAGTGATTTATTACATACTGAAAAAATTCTAGCCGATCGGAAAACATTCTTTCTCGATCTAAAGCAAAACTCGCGTGGCATGGTCGTTAAGATCACCGAAGACGTCGGCGGCAACCGTGACACAATCATGGTGCCTGCGGAAATCCTCGGAGATTTCATCGCCGCCCTGACTGATATCAAAGCAACTGCCGACGAGCAGGAGTGAGCGAATCCGACTGGATTGGGCTTGCGAAATCAGACTTGGAGCGGGATAAAATTTCCCGCAACCGCCTATCATGAGATCGCACCCATCCGTCAATGTCGCACGCCTCACTTACCTTCTGGTTTGTGAAGCGGCCGGTGTCGCCATTGCGCTCAGCACGCGCGGAACTCTCGATATTTCCGTTGGCTCAGGCATGTTAGGCGGCCTTGGTGTCGCTGTGTTTTTCATCTGGATCGAGTCCTTGATGAAGGGCTTCACGCTGCGTGGCTTCTCCACGGCGAGCTTCGGCCTCGGCGTCGGCTTGTTCTGCGCATGGCTCCTCACCCGCGTGGAAATTTCCAATCTGCTGGAACTCGCACTGCGCGACAACATCGTGGAGGGCAAAGGCGTTTCCTCCGTCCAACTGGATGTTTTGGTCAATGCGCTGCGACTCGCTATCGATGTCACTCTGTTCGCAAGTTTGGGATTTCTCGGCGCGGTCCTCGCCTTGCGGAGCAACCGCGACGAGTTCGCCTTCATCATTCCCTACGTGCGCTTCCGCCAGGATTCCGCCTCCGGACAACCCGTCATCCTGGATGCCGATGCCGTGATGGACGGCCGTGTCCTCGCCATTTTCCGCTCCGGCTTCCTTCATGGCCGCCTGATCGTCCCGCGCTTGGTCTTGGATGAACTCCAATCCATGGTCGCCTCGCCCTCACTCGAAATCCGCCAACGCGGCCAACGCGGTTTGGACTGTTTGGAGCAACTCCAAAAGGCAAGTGACATCCAAATTTCCATCCACGACTCCCTCGCCGAACCCGAGAGCACCTCGCAATCCACCCGGCTCATCGAAATCACTCGTCTGCTCGGCGCACGACTGATGACCGCCGGTGATAATTTAGCAAAAATCGCGAAAATCCAAGGTCTCGATGTTCTTGATATTCATGAACTTGACGAGGCACTTAAGCCAAGCATCGCAGTGGGTGAGCGCGTCCGAATCGCCTTGGTGCGCACGGGCAAAGAGGACCACCAAGCCGTGGGATATCTCGCAGACGGATCCATGATCGTGGTCAATCAAGCCATCGGGAAAATCGGCTCCACGGTGGATGTCACCGTGGTCAGCACCCTTCAAACCGCGAGCGGAATGATGGTATTTGCGGAGCTTTACAAGACGCGCTGAGCCGCCAACCGCGCTCACTTGCGCTTCGCCAACTGATTCGCCATTTGCTTCTGAAAAATTGGCAGCAACTCCGCGTTCATCCACTCAAACGCACTTTCGAGACCACCTTCCAGATAGAGTTTCCCGATCGACGCCTCCACACGCGTCGGATTGCCGAATGCACTGAGGAAATCGTTCGACGTCAGACGGGTGAACCACTCACCATCCATCGAATTGCGCTCCCGAAGGACAAATTGGCGGGCAAAAAGCGCAAGGACGGCGTCACCGACCCATGCTGCTTCACGTTCTTTACGGAGTTCTTCGTCTTTGCGGCTCACGCGCGGATCATGCACAATCTTATTCAGGTCGCACAATCTTTTGCATGCGTTCCCAGCTGATTCGGTCACGCAGGCGGCTTTCCGAGTCCACATCCCAATATCCCGGCTGCAATTCGAGGAAAACCGAGGAATACGGCAGCGCTGTCGGCGTCCGAATCACCAAAACATCAAAACTCCGGTTTGCGTCCTGAAGAAGCGTCAACAACGACTGCTGCTCAAGCTCTGTCGCCTCGTGACCGTGCAGCGAATGCTTCATCTGCCGCCGGAGCTCATCAATCCCAGGCGCAAAGTCATTCTCGATCGAGCGCAATTCTCGCGTGGTGTAAACTTGAGGCCTCACATGCTCGGTGTGCTCCAAAGTGTTGAGCACATAATCCAAAACCTCGGGAATCTCCGCCGACGCATTCACTTGCCTCACTCCCGGCCGACTGTGCGCTGGAAATGACGCCTCTGCGATGACGATCCAATTCCGATACCCGAGCTGCCCCGTCTGCCGGTGCACCGCAGCTTTCCAGCCCGCTCCGCGATCCGCACTGGCACAGCCAAGCGAAAAAAGCGCCGCCCCAAGGGCAAGGAAACCGCGACAGAAAACCATGGCGTTTTCTTAGGTCTTCACTAGGCTCATGTCAACGCGTTGCCCGCTTCACCATGCGGAATTCCCTTGGCCCACCCAGCACACCTGACACCCATTCCGAGGAAAAATCCACTTGATGAGCCTCATTCTAAATGATGTCCACTCGCAGCTGAATGCCACGCACGTCCGTGAAATTCACCGACCACAAACGCTCGAGGAACTCATCCAAATCGTCACTTCCGCGCGTGAATCCGGCTCGAAAATTTCCGTCGCCGGCGGATACCATGCCATGGGCGGACAACAATTCGCGCACGACTCGATCCATCTCGACATGCACGAATGCAATCATGTGTTAGGATGCGATCCCTCCCGCGGCCTTCTCCACGTCCAAGCGGGAGCCCAGTGGCCAGAAATCATCGCTGCCACTCACCGCATGACACACCGTCCGGGAAAATCTTGGGCCATCCGCCAGAAACAAACCGGTGTGGACGCCGTCACCCTCGGCGGCTCCATCTCCGCAAACGCGCATGGCCGCGGCCTAAGCATGCAACCCATCGGCGATGATATCGAAGACCTAACCGTCATCAACGCCGCGGGTGAATGCATCCTTTGCAGCCGCACCCAACATGCAGAACTCTTCTCACTCGTCATCGGCGGATACGGGCTTTTCGGCATCATTTACTCCGCCACCCTTCGCCTAACACACCGCCTTCGCGTGAGAAGACGCGTGGATATCATCGACTTGGACGACGCGCTGCATGCTGTTTTCCGCCGTGTGAGCGATGGCTGCATTTACGGCGACTTTCAGTTCGTCATCGACACTCAGGATGACGGCTTCCTCCGCCGCGGAGTATTCGCCTGCTATCAGCCAGTGGAGACGGAGATCGAAGAATCCACAAGCACCGCAGACCTTACGCCGGACGCTTGGCTGAAGCTACTCAAGCTCGCCCATGACGATAAATCCACCGCTTTCAAGCTCTATGCACAACACTACCTGAGCACGGATGGGAACCTCTATTGGTCGGACACCATGCAACTGAGCACTTACATTCCAAGCTATGCAGATTTTCTCGAAAGCACACGCAGCACGGCGGCAGAGACCTCTGCGGTGAAGGAGACCTTGGTCATCGGTGAACATTATGTACCACGCGAAAAATTGTTGGACTTCATGCAGGCGGCACGTGAAATTTTCAAATCCTCCGGCAGCGAGGTGATCTATGGCACCATCCGCTCCATCCATCGTGACACAGTCTCATTTCTACCCTGGGCCAAGGGCGACTTTGTCTGCATCATCTTCAATCTCCGCACCCGCCACTGCCCGGATGGCATGCAACAAACCGCCGAGACATTCCAAGCACTGATCGACGCTGCGAACCACGTGGGAGGCAGCTTTTTCCTAACTTACCACCGCCATGCGCGCGCAACTCAGGTGGAAACATCCTATCCAGAATTCCGCAATTGGCTGGCTTTGAAATTGCGCTACGATCCATCAGAGCGCTGGGTCAGTGATTGGTATCTTCACTATCGGAATGCCTTTGCCGAGCAGGCGACTCATTCATGAAGAATGCACAAGCCAGTCGCACCGCAAAGGTCATTGCCGCCAGCACGATTCTGCTCGATAGCGAACAAGACCCCGAGCCCAAAGTCGCGCCGGGCGCTGCGGAACTTTGCGAAATTTTTCTATCCGGCACCTGGACGGATCGCTGCCTAGCAAGCAGCGCGCGATGCCCCCTAACGCGCGCGCTCTGGCGCTGCCTCGAACGCTGGACGCTGCCGGGAATCATCACGCACTACTGGGCAAGGAAACGCTGGATCGAGTCGCGATGCCGAAATGCGATCGCCGCCGGCGCGGAACGCTTGGTCATTCTCGGCGCTGGCTTCGACACACTCGGAATCCGCCTTGCTCGTGAATTTAAAAATCTTCAGGTGGTGGAAATTGACCACCCAGCCACCCAGCGCGCGAAAAAATCCGCACTTTTCACTCGTTCGATTGAGGTTCCGGAAAATTTCCACTGGCAGGAAGCCGACCTCATGCGCGACTCATTTCCCGCCCATGCCTTCGGCACGCAAGTCACCGCCTGCATCATGGAAGGCGTGCTGATGTATCTCCCGCAAAAGAATATCTCAGCCCTGCTGGAATCGCTTCACCAAACTCCCGCGGAACGCTTGATTCTAATTTTCAGCTTCATGAGCCGCTATCCAAGCGGGCGGGTTGGATTCCGGCCACACAGCCGCCTGATCGAGCTCTGGCTCGCATGGTCCAAGGAGCCATTCACCTGGGCGATGTCGCCAGCAAAAATTGACGATTTCCTAACATCCCATGATTTCAAACAATCCGAAATGGCGCTGACCCGCGAGTTTCGCGATGAAGGATCCGCACTTGAGGGCGAAAATCTAATCGTCTGTGAGCGCCAGCCACGGCCTGCGCGAGTTCCGCAGGCCGTGAAGGAGCAAAGCCAGTTCACATGAGTTGCGCGCCAGCCTCGGCAAGCTCGGAGCGCTCGCCACGGTTCAGCGCAACGTGCGCAACGAAGGGCTGGCCCTTCAAGCGATTGCGCGTGTAAACGAGACCATTGCTCCGGCTGTCCACGTAAGGATTGTCAATCTGCGCCGGGTCCCCCACCAGCACGAGCTTCGAGTCGCGAGACATGCGAGTCACAATCGTTTTCGCCTCCTGCGGTGTGAGTTGCTGCGCCTCATCCAGAATGAAAAACCGATTGGGAATCGAGCGTCCGCGAATATAACAGAGCGCCTCAATTTCCAAAATTCCTTGTTCCATCAGCAATTCGTAAGGCTTCTTCACCGTGGTTGGGGCACCGCCGCTTGGCTTCTGTTGCTTGCGCCGCGGCCCTAACGGAGTGTTGGGACGCATCAGCAAATCAAGCGCATCATGAATCGGTTGCAGCCATGGCCGCATCTTCTCATCCAGCGATCCTGGTAAAAATCCAAGCTGATCCCCCATCGCCACGACCGGGCGACTCACCGTGATTCCGTTGTATTTCCGGTTGAACATTTCGTGCAATCCAGCCGCTACCGCAACCAAGGTTTTCCCCGTTCCCGCGTGTCCATAACAAGTCACCAGCGAAATATCAGGATTCAGCAAGGCATCAATCAAGCAGCGCTGCCCCAGATTAAGCGGCTTCAGCGACTGGCCATCCGGAATTTTGAGAACTTCCGGCAACTCCAAGCGGACAAAGCTCCCACTCGGCGCAAGTCGTGCAGGAATGGTTTGCTTTTCACCCGATCCTAACAAGACGTATTCATTCGCCGCCAGTCCCGCCCTGCGGATGGTAGAAACCTCCAATTCTCCGACACTTGCGAACCGGTGGAGCTCGCTCGGATCCACCTCGATTCTGCGGACTTCATAATTGGAAATTTCTCGCGCATCGACCTTATCATTCAGATAGTCCTGACAGTCGATTCCAACAGCACGCGCCTTGAGCTGCATGTTGATGTCCTTGGTGACAAGAACGACGGGTGCCTTGTTATACTGCATGAGCAGCAAGCAGGCCGCAAGAATGCGGTGATCCACCCGCTCACGGTCCGGGAAAACCCGGTGAAAGCGGTTCAACTGATCGGAATTCTGCGGGCAACTTGCAGGATCATAAATCACAAGTCGCACTGTGCCGCCCTCTTCCGTGGCGACGCCGTGCGTCACCTTGGATGAGCTGGAAAACATCTCAGTGAGCCGGCGGTGCACGCGGCGCGCATTCGCCCCGCGCTCAGTCTGCTCGGACTTGAACCGATCCAACTCCGAGAGCACATCCACCAAAATGCAAAGGTGATTTTCCTTAAAGCGCTCCAACGCCGCCGGATCATGCAACAGCACATTCGTATCCAATACGTAGTTTTTCGCAAGCTGGCTGGGTGCCGTCAGCCCGAGATCCGCCGGTTTCGGAGCGTCTCCGCCTGCCCGCTTTTTCCGGGCACCACCGCCTCCAGGTAATGGGGCTTCTTCAAACAAGGCGGGCTGACCTTCCTCGGTGCGATGAATCATCGTAATGGTTTGGGGTTCTGGAATTGGGACGGAGGATGATGCGTTTGCGCAATGCCGGTCCGTCTCCAGCATACGCAGTGCCAAATCGCCTTAGCGACTGATGGTTCCTCTTATTCAAGCTCCCTTATTGAGTCGTATCTGAGTGCCCATTTCAACCCACAAATTTGAGAATTTCCAGTTGCCGGGGCGAACCCTAAGGCAAGCGGAATTCAGGCCTGAGTCTCTTGCAAATAAAGTGCAGCCAGCTCGGCACGCCGCAACTTGCCTAACGCACTGCGTGGAAATTCCGCAATCACGACCGCCTCCTGCAAGCGGCGGAAACCCACGCATTGTTGCTGATGGACCGCCAAGCAATGGCGCACAAGGGCCGCATCCACCGGGGCCTCGAAAATCGGCACCAAACGGTGCTCGCAGCGGGCATCTGGTATCGCCAGCACCGCGACACGAGACGCGCACAATTCACCACCCGAAATTTCAAGCAACTCACGCTCGATCGCCAGTGGATCCACGAGCTCACCCAACACTTTCACCAAGGTATCCGCCCGACCTTGCGGCGTGAGCCGGCGGTTTTCCAACGTAATGCGATCGGATGTTGCATAAAACTCACCCTCGCGCGGAACAAATTTTCCACCCATCACATAGCCAGAAAAAAGCGCGGGCCCTGCTAGACAAAGCGTCCCCTCAGGACTGACCTCCGCCTGCCAGATCGGGAGCAGCGGCAGCGGTGCCACTTGATAGGGTTCACCTAACGCATCAAGCGATTGAGTTGCAATTTGCGAGGCAGCTTCCGTCATGCCGAAGCTGGCAAACACCGGCCACCCGAGCGCGCGTGCAGCGTGGCCGACGGCGAGTTCCAGACTGCCCCCGCCCACCACGACGGCGCGCAGTGTGGCAGGCGCGCGGAGCCCCGCACGGACGAGATCATGCACTTGAGTGGGCACCAGCGAGGTGTGGGTCACCCCCGATTCCATCAACCAATGCTGGAAGGAAACCGGCTCCCACCGTGAATGAAAAATCCGCAGCCCGCAGCCAGCCTCATAGGCCCGCGCCACCACACCGAAGCCGCCGACGTGGTGCAAGGGCAAGGCCAAGCCCCAAATGGAATCCCCCTCCACGGCCAAATGCGCATTCACCGCCGCCGCAGATACCAACAGCGCCTGCTTGGAGAGCGCAACCCATTTTGGCTCGCCCGTGCTGCCGGATGTTAGGAAAAGCACGTGTCCCGCCAGCTCAGGAAATTCTGACAATCGCAAGTCCCCGTCTCCAGCGCTGAGTGGCTCACGATCCCTCCAAAACGCTGGATCAGTTAGTAAAGTCGCGTCCATGGCAAAGCTGCAAGCTGATCATCAAATCCAAGGCCATGCCCCTCCGGCGGATGAAATTCCGGTGACCATGGACCAAGCGCCTCCGTAAATTCGTTAGCCTCGAAAAGATGGTGCGTCTGAACGCCACAAATCCCAACAAGCCCGGGAAACTGCAATTCCAAGCGAGCGGCCTCCCACGCCGCAAAGGCCTGCCCGACAGGGTGATCCATGTAGCTCGTCAACACCGCACGCTGACCGTGAAGCACCGCCGCCTCCGCCAACAAAAATGGCTCATCCACAGCAGGCTTGATGATCATCACCTGCGCGGCCCCACTCTGCGGTGCCGCTTCGCGATCCACGGCCAGCCGCAAGCGGGTTTTCGCGCGCAAGTCCGACCACGAACTTTCCGCATACGGGCAGGGATCCTCGATGAAGTCGATGGCGGAACGCGCACGCTCGGAAAGCCCCAACAGAAATTCAAGCGCTTGCTCCGCACTCAGGGATTCGTTGAAATCCAAACGCCAGTTCATGATCGGATAGGCGGCGACCATGGTTTCGAGAAATTTTGCTTCGGTCTGAGGATCGCGGCCACATTTGAGCTTCGCCGTGGTGAAGCCGGCCTCGACGGCGGCCGCAACTTCCGCCGCATCCCCTTTGGCAAGAGTGGCATGGCTCACCGGCAGCTCCATTTCCTCAAACAATGAGTTTTCAAATCTGCGCGCCACCCGATCAAATTCCGCACAGCGAACCGCACGCCGCACAATCGGCCAACGCTGCGGGCCAGCCAAGTCCGCTAGACATTTTTCCAGGGTCGGATCGCCCAACTCCGGCCATGGATGGATGCAGCCGTAACCACCGTCGATCTCGATGAGCGCTCCTTCAAACTCACGGCGATTGGAAATCGCGTTGAGAAAACCACGGGTTTTCAGGCGGTAGCGGGATATCAGCGGCTTGCGAGTGGAGCTTTCGATCATGGATTCGGTGCCAGGTGAATACGCCACTTGGGTGGGTGGATCAACCGATTCTTCTCAGCCGGCGATGGCGGCGATGTGGTAAGCGGCGGCGAACATGACAAGCTGGACACCGCCAAGCGCGAGTAGCCGATTGAAGGCCGGGCCGGGAGGCGAGGTCATCACACCCCAAATGATGCGCAAACCTAGCAAAAACACCGGCGCTCCCGCAATCGCTAGCGTCGGCTGCCCCAACGCAATCCAAGCAAGGCCGGCGAAGGCAGCGATTTTTACCTCAAGCCAAATCACGACGACAGCCGCCTTCGGCCCCCAACGCACGGCCAGCGTCCGCTTGCCCGTCGTCGCATCTTCCTCACGATCTCGCAGATTGTTGATCGAAATAAGAATGGCCGAGAGCAAACCCAATTGCCCGCCTAACAAAATTGACTCGATTGGCCATGCGCCAGTTTGAATAAAAACCGTACCTGCCACCGCGATGAATCCGAAAAAAAGCACGACGAAAACCTCGCCCATGCCACGATAAGCCAGTGGAAACGGCCCGCCCGTGTAGCCATACGCGAGGAACAAGGAAGGAATGCCGATGGCGATGATCGGCCAACCCCGCGCCTGATAGAGAACAGTCCCGAAGGCCGCGGCGACGAGCAAGAAGAGGCAAGCCAGCCGCATCACCGAAGCGTGCGACATCATGCCAGAAGCGGTGACGCGCGTCGGGCCGAGGCGGCGCTGCGTGTCGGCGCCTTTTCTCGCATCGATGGCGTCATTGAAAAAATTCGTCGCAATCTGGATGGCGATGGCACCGCCGACCGTACAAATGGCGAGCCAGAGATTGAAAATTCCGGTCAGTTTCCAAGCGAGCACACAACCAGCCCAAACCGGGACGATGGCGGCAGGAAGCGTTTTCGGGCGGGCAGCGAGAATGCAGGATTTGAGCACGGCAGTTTGCGGAAAAGTGGGTGACCTGCCTTGAGTGAAGGAAATCGCAGTCGTCGTCCAGACTCGTCACAAAAAGTCGCCGATTTCCCGGCTTATTTCCGCAGCTTCAGATGCGCTCTTTCATTGCAGTATGGGCAAGTGAAGCCATTCCTGAGAAAAACTGACAAAGCGACCCGGAGCCGATGACTGCCGAAAATCATCTTCGCCCGGCGATGGCTTGAGTATGGATTTTTGGCCATCACTCTCGCCATGCACAGCGGGCAACGGGTGCGCAGCGTGAAAGCCCAGCGTAGAATCAGCATAAAAACCGTCAGCGACATGACATACAGCCCGGCAACCAACAGTTCATGCCGATTGAGCACGTAAGACACGAACAGCAATAGGACCGACACTGGAACGAGCAGGGTCGTCGCGAGAACCACGAATGCGGTGAGGCGCATACGCCGGATCGTCGTGCCAGAGCGGAAACGATGCATTTTAGGATAGAATGGTGTTAAAAATTCGTTTTAAGACAATTTTCAACGGGAAATTTTGATAGATGGCGGATGAAAAAGAGTCATTGTGAGCACAAAATATGCCACTTCGATCAAGGCGAAAAATTCTCTCAGACATTCAAACAGACTCGCGTGCGATCAAGTTACTTCACACAAAATCGGTTAGTCGATAAATTTTGTGTGAACAAATTTAATACAAAATTTTGGGTCGATGACCCGTGGTCTGCATGTCCACCCGCCAGCGCAGTGTGACGATGGTGCACGATCGACGCGTGATGCGTCTCCACCGTCTGAACGGAAATAACCAGTCGCTCGTCAATCTCAAGGGAGCGGAGAGGGTGGGCGACTGCTCGAAAAACGTCGGATTTTTTCGCTAACTTTTCCCAAGATGGGAGGAGGTCTTGCGGATTTGAAGTTCGTTATTTTTTTGGCGCGTCAGGTCGGAATTCACCGCAAAAATTTGCACGAACCCCCATCAACAGGCACTCCTACCAGCACCAAATTGAGTTGGCACCAGATGAGTCCCCGCTTTCAGAGGTTTGTTAGCTGCGTCCATCACCGCCGCATCCTTGTGAGATGCGGCCTGAGTGGCTAGAAAATTCACTGGACCTTCCCATCCGCCACGGGCTCCGGGAAGGCGTGAACTTGAAACCCATTAGAGATTCCCGATTTGGCGTGCGGCTTGCAGGGTGTTTTTCATGAGCATGGCGATGGTCATCGGCCCGACTCCGCCAGGAACCGGGGTGATGGCGGCGCAAAGAGGCGCGACTTCCTCATACGCCACGTCGCCCGTGAGGCGGTAGCCGGACTTTTTCGTGGCATCCTCGACGCGGTTAATCCCGACGTCGATGACCACGGCTCCAGGCTTCACCCAGTCCGCCTTGACCATTTCCGGACGGCCGACTGCGGCGATGAGAATATCCGCACGGCGACAAATCCCAGGCAAATCCTTCGAGCGCGAGTGGGCGATGGTGACGGTGGCATTCGCGTTTTTTGCCACGAGCAAAAGCGCCATTGGCTTGCCGACGATCATGCTGCGGCCAATGACGACGGCCTCCGCGCCCGCTGTGTCGATCCCGGAAATTTCGAGCAATTTCATGCAGCCCGCCGGCGTGCAAGGGACGAAGCCGGATGGATCTTCCAGCACCAGCTTCGCGACATTTTCCGGGTGAAATCCATCAACATCCTTGCGCGGATCAATCGCACGGATCACCGCCTCTTCATCGATGTGCTTGGGCGGCGGCGACTGGACGAGAATCCCATGCACCGCAGGGTCCGCGTTGAGATTTCTGACGACTTGGAGCAATTCCTCCTGCGTGGTCTCCGCAGGCAGCTCGATTTGCAAGGAGTGAAATCCAAGCTCCGTGCAGGTGCGCGCCTTCGAGCCGACGTAAACCTTGGACGCAGGATCGCTGCCGACAAGGACGACGGCGAGGCCGGGGCGGATGCCCTTTGCAAGCAATTCTGCAGTTTCCGCACGGCACTCGTCGAGCACGGCGGCGGCGACGGATTTCCCATCAAGGATTTTTGGTGAATTCATGGTTTAGAGCGAGTTATAAATCATCAATTGCGCGGCGAAGGATGCCTTGCACACGCGTGAGCTGGTCTTGGAAGGCATCCTCACCGAGCTTGGCCGGGACGACAAGCATCTCGTCAAAAATGACGTGCACCCGACTGAATGGCTTGGGAATGACCAGCCGATCCCATGATTTCAAGCGCCATGCGGAGCTGAAATGCGCATGAATCGGCACGATCGCCGCACCGCTGGATTCCGCGAGTTTGACGACGCCGGGATGGAAGGAATAACGCGGGCCACGCGGGCCGTCCGGGGTGATGCAAACATCTTGTCCGTCTTTGAGAGCGCGTTTCATCCCGATCAAAGCTGCCACCGCGCGCCGCGAAGACGATCCACGAACCGCGCCGAGCCCGAAAAACGCCATGGCGGACGAGAGGATGGCACCGTCCTTGCTCGCACTCGTGAGCACGACGCTGCGGCGTCCATTGCCGCCGGTTTTCGACCAAATCGGCGGAACCGCGAAGATCCGGTTGTGCCAAAGCGCAAAAATGACGGGCGCAGCGTGATTTCCCGGGGTGGTGATGCCGCAGCGGTCCTCAATCTGATATCGCAGGGTGAGCGCCCAGAGTTTCATCACGCCACCCGCGAGTTTACCAAGCGCGGCGGATCGGCGGTCGCCGCGGATTTCGTGGGGTGAAGCGTCACTCATTTCCTCAAAGGAATCCCGCCGGATGCAGCGTGTCCACCAGGTATTGCTGGCGGGCCATGAGTTCTTGATACATTTCGTGGTTTTGTAAATTCGGCTCGCAGCGCAATTCCGCATCACCGGCGACGAGGTGGCTCGAAATTTCCTGAAATCCATGGGGCTGTCCGGCGTCGCGGAAAAAGGCAACCGCCGCTTGCATCGCCGCCCCGACCGCCGCGCCTTGGCGGCTGGAAACTGGCAACACGGATGCGCCAAAAACGTCGGCTAACAATTGCCGCCCCACCGGACTGGCAACTCCCGGACCGAGCAGACGGATCTCCGAGGGATCGAAGCCGAGCTCGCGCAAACGGCTCATCGCGTAGCCAAGACCGAGCGCAACCCCCTCGGCCGCCGCACGCGCCATGTGCGCCGGAGTGAAATTTTCCGGCCGGATCCCATGCAACACACCCGTCCCCTCCGGCAATCGCGGGATGGATTCGCCCGTGAGATACGGCAACATCAGCAAGCCATCCGCACCCGGCGCAACGCTCGCAACCATCGCCTCAAATTGCGGAGCGGACCACCCGTAATGACGCCGCAGGGCTTCGGGTGCCACGGCGGAATTGACCGTCGTCGCCAATCCAAGCCAGCTCCCGGTCGCATTGCACAGCGGCGTGATTTCCCCGCGATAATCAATGACCGGCGCGTCACCAATCCCCACAACTACCCCCGTTGCAGCCAGTTCCACACAGACGGTGCCGCGGCTCACACAACCAGCCGCCAAGGCCGCCAACATCGGCGAAGCACTTCCCGCAGCCACGAGAACCCGCCCGGCAAGCCCCCAACTTTGTGCCAGGGACGGCCTCAAAATTCCGCGCACGTCGTCCGATCCAGCAATGCGCGGCAGCAAGGAGCCGACCCGCGGATCAATGAAATCCGCCAAATCCGCCGACCATTGCCGCGCCCGAACATCCAACAACCCCGTGGCGGACGCGCTGCCCGGCTCGGTCGCCCGTTCGCCAGTCAGCCAATATGCGATGAAATCCTGCGCCGTTAGCAAGTGCGCCGTCCTCTCAAAGTGATAAGGCTCGTGCTGTTTCAACCACAAACACTCCGCCGCCGCCGACTCGACACCCGGCGCCTGCCCGGCCAATTCCAGCAAGCCCGGAGCACCGCCAAAGGCCCTTGCGATTTCCTCCGCCTGCCGCTTCACCGAGGCATCGCCCGCCAATTTCGACGGGCGGATGATCCGGTCCCCCTCGTCGAGCATGACCAAGCCACGCTGCGGCCCGGCGATGCCGATGGCGGAAATTTCCACGCCGCCCAGCCCAGCCAAGCACTGGCGAAGCGCGCGGTCCACCGCATCAATCCACTGCGCCGGGTGTTGTTCGCGGTAGCCGGCGGGCAGCCCCTCGATCCAGCCGTGCGCGACCCATGCCTCGGCACAGATCACCGCAGCATCCAGATCCAAGACCAGCGCGCGCGTGCCGCTGTGGCTGAGTTCAATGCCTAAAAAATGCATGGGGGTGATTGAAGAGCGCAACACCTTCACCAGCCGGGGGGTGGGTAAAAAGCGGCGGAACGCAGCTATATTCTCCACAACGCCTATTTTGACAAGCACGCCGCCGGGAGTTTGACACATTTTGCCACATTCGATACTTCCCGGGCACTGCCGCTGAGGAAAAAAACCGCGCTCCAGCCACCCAAGCCCCTGCCCCACCCGAAAATTTGCTCCAATTCTCGAAACAAACCGACGAACGCCGCGAGGCCGGACCGCTGGAATGCTGGTGCCTCCACGGAGCCGTCGGCATGGCGTCCGACTGGCGCGCACTCGCGAAATCCCTCTCCAGCGCCGGCATCAGCTCGCGCGCCGTGGACTTATGGCGCTTTCTCGAATGCTGCCCATTGCCGCTGCCCGACTTCGCCAAAGCCCTGAATGCCAATGCCTCAGGTGAGAATTTCCGTGGCAACGGCCGCGCCCTGCTCGGTTACTCGATGGGCGGCCGCATGGCGCTGCACGCCCTGCTCGAACCCAATCACCCATGGCAGGCCGCGATCGTGATTTCCGCCGATCCCGGACTCGCCCACGAGGCGGACCGCGCAAACCGCCGCGCCGCCGACGCCGAGTGGGCGACGCGCGCTCTGACCGGAAATTGGCAGGAATTTCTCGCCGCCTGGAACGCACAAGCCGTGCTGGCCGGCGCGTCCATCCGCGACGCACCCGCCGCCAGTCGCCTCATGATGCGGCGGCGTGAAATCGCACGCAGTTTCGTCGATTGGTCGCTCGGCGCCCAAGACGCACTTGGCGAGCGCGTGGGCGAAATTTCCGTGCCAGTCCTATGGATTGCCGGGGAAAATGACGTGAAATTCCGCGCCATCGCCGAGAGTGCCTGCGCACGCATTCCCGGCTCCACGCTCGCCATCGCGCCCGCCGCCGGCCACCGCGTCCCGTGGGAAGCCGAGCATTGGCTCGCAGAACACGTCGCTCGTTTTCTCAAACTTGGACGACTTTAAAGCGACCTGCGCGCCTCAGTTCAGCAGGTCCGGGCCATCGCCACGGCGCTCGATTTTTTTCCGCTCGCGTGCCTCGCGGAAAAAACTTTGAAGCAAATAAACACATTCCTCGCCCAAGACACCCGCCGTGATTTCGCACCGATGATTCAACGGCGGACTGGCCTCCAACAGATTGATCCACCCGCCAGCCGCCCCCGCCTTCGGGTCCGGACAGCCGAAAACAACCCGCTCCGGCCGGCAATGAATGATTGCCCCGGCACACATCGGGCATGGCTCCTTGGTCACATACAAAGTGCATTTTTCCAATCGCCAATCACCCAATGCTTCTTGTGCGGAGGTCAGCGCTAACATTTCCGCATGCGCCGTGGCATCCTTGAGCGTCTCGACTTGATTCCATGCGCGCGCGATGATCCGCCCCTCGCGGACGATCACCGCTCCCACCGGCACCTCGTCGGCCGCATAGGCTTTCCGCGCCTCCCGCAGCGCCTGCCCCATGAAATAAGCGTCGCTGTGCAAATCAATAATCGGTCCTTCGTCGTCCACGCCGGATGGGTAACCGATCCTCCGCCGGCAAGCACGCGCATTTTATCCGCAAGCGAAACTGGCTCGAAAAAATTTCCCAATCCCCACATGAGGGCTGCCTATTTGATAGATTCACCCTTCCATCTTGTCCCAGACGAAGATCCACGCGAGTGCAGCCTGTTTCGAAATTTGAAATCCGCCATTGGACCTCTTCCGCGTCTTCACAAACATTTGCGCAAACGGACCGCTCCTCCGGAACCATGAATTCGCTTTGCAAGCCGCGCTCTCATATTCTAGATCCGCGCGATATGTTTTCACTAGAACCGATTGAATGGCCGGAAAAAGTCGAGATCCTGATCGATCGCCTTGAGAGCGAATCCTCCGAGCGGGCGCTCAGCCGCGAAGAACGTGCTCTAATGGACGTGTACGAAACCATCCCCCTTCTTGAAAGCGAGGACGGCCTGCATGGATTTTGGCAGAGCGGAGTGAATCACCAACGCATCATCAACTCTTTCGAACTCATCGGCGCGACAACCCTCGTCGATCCTCTCAACGCCAGCCGTTGGTGCGAAACCCGCTGCGAGGACCGCAACGACTACAGCGAAACCGAAGCCGATTACCTCGCCACGATCGAAGAAGAACTCCCCGCCGCCATGGAAGAACTCATCGACCTCGTGCTTGAGTTTATTGAGGATGAATTGACGTAATTTGCGGGCTCGGGCTGCGAACCTTCATCCCATAAAAGCCATAGAAAACTGACCTCGCCCGGCGACGAAATCGCACAAGGCCAAACTCCGCGTGCAAGCCCCCACAACCCAACAGAATTCGGAAATAGTTCATTGAAAACCCCGAATCATTTCTCGCGGGATGCCGATGCATTCGCCGACACTTCACACGGAAAAATCGGTAATTTTTCCACCTCCAAGCTCCAGCCTTGCCAGCAGATCAGACCGCACTATCCCTTCCCCAGCCTTCTAAATTTATGGATCAAGCCGAATTCACCGATCTCAAAAATCAACCAAACACCGCCTCTTGGAGAATCGAACTCGCCCGCCGCGTGGAGTCGAAGCAGGTGCAACGATGGATTGTCGGCCTGATCTTGGTCAACGCGGCCGTTCTCGGACTGGAAACCTCACCCGCCATCATGGCTCGTTTTGGCGGACTTCTGATTGCACTGGACCGCCTATGCCTTGTCATTTTCGTCGCCGAACTTTTGGTAAAAATGATCGCCTATCGCGGTCGATTTTTCCGCACGGGATGGAATATTTTTGATTTCCTCGTGGTCGTCATCGCTCTCTCGCCCGGCGCCGGGCCGTGGGCGGTCCTTCGCTCGCTGCGCGTTCTCCGCGTATTGCGATTGCTGACGGTGATCCCCTCGCTTCGTAAAGTCATCGCCGCATTCCTGCACTCGATCCCCGGGCTTGCCGGAGTTGTCACGGTGATGTCGATTTTCTTCTACACCACCGCCGTGTTAGCAACTCGCCTATTCGGGGCGCAATATCCAGACTGGTTCGGCAGCATGGGAGCGAGTCTTTACACGCTTTTTCAAGTGATGACTCTTGAAAGTTGGTCCATGGGAATCGTCCGCCCCGTCATGGAAACCCACCCATGGGCTTGGTGTTTTTTCGTCCCATTCATCATCATTGCCACGTTCACCATCCTCAATCTATTCATTGGGATCATTGTTTCGACCATGCAGGAACTCTCGCTCGTCCCGGAAGCGAACGCCGTAAAATCCGAGGCCACAGCACTCTTGGAGCGCTTAGAAACTGACATCAAGGCGCTTCGTGAAATTGTAGAAAAGCAAAACTCGCAGCCACCCCCAACTGCCTAAATCGCCCCAATCCCTTGATTTACAAGGAAAACCTGCATTTCTAAAGAGTGCCCCCGTCAAGAATCGAACTTGAATCTAGAGTTTAGGAAACCCTTGTTCTATCCATTGAACTACGGGGGCGTGCTGGCTGAGTGCGCTGCCGCAGTGGATAGCGGGTGACCGCGCTTGGCGCAAGTCACTTGTCACACTTCACGCCACGGAATTTCGGAATGCCTAGGCGCTGCGCAGAATAAATGCCGGAATGACCACTGAACCGATAGGCGACGATGCACGCTGTCGCGATGTAAAGCCCGTTGCCAGCACCGAAAAGCTCGATTCCTAGCAGGATGGAAGCGAGTGGCGCATTGGTTGCTCCCGCAAAAATGGCGACAAAACCCATGGCGGCAAAAAGATCAAGCGGCGCACCCATGACGTGGGCCAGCGCGTTACCAAGAGCCGCTCCGATGAAAAATAAGGGCGTCACCTCACCTCCTTTGAATCCCGCACTCAAGGTCACGACCGTAAAAACCAACTTCCACAACCACGCCGACATCGGAACCTCTGCGGAATGAAAAAGAGCCGGCAGAGTCAGCGCATCAGGGCGATTTCCGATGACGCCAAGACCCAAGTAGTCCGACGTCCCGCAAAGGAAAAACAACCCAATGACGCACACTCCGCCAACAACAGGCCGCAGCTCTGCACGCGGGATGAACCTTTCAAACGCCGCACGCAATCGGTGAGAAAATTCTGAAAAAACGAGACTCACCACGCCAAATGCGACACCCGCCAAAACAACCTTTCCCAACAGCCACAGCTCAGCCTGAATCGATCCGGAAAACACCGCGACCTCGTAATGAGTGTGGCCGATTCCCCAAGCACGACAAACCCAATCCGCAACGACCGAGGCGATGAAACAGGGAACAAGCCCGTCGTATTGCAGGCGCCCAATGACGAGCACCTCAAGCGCAAAGACAGCGCCAGCGATGGGCGTGCCGAAAACCGATCCAAATCCCGCAGCCACCCCAGCCATCAGCAAAATCCGGACACTCGCGGCATCGAGCTTCAAAACCCGCCCAAACGTCGCCGCGATTCCCCCGCCCATTTGCACGGCCGTCCCCTCACGCCCTGCCGAACCGCCGAAAAGATGGGTGACCAAGGTGCCCAGCAAAATCAAAGGCACCAAACGCCGCGGCACCCCCGCCCCCGCTTGGTGAATTTCATCAATCAGTAAATTATTCCCTCCTCGGACCGATTTCCCGAAATTTCGATCCACCCAGCCTATCAGCAAGCCCGCCAAAGGCAGAAAAAATAACAACCACGGACTTGCGAAGCGGACACGAGTCACCGCATCGAGCGCTCCCAAAAAAAATGCCGAAACCGAGCCGACAATCGCCGCCATCGCCACCAAAACAGCAAGCCATTTAGCAGCAGTGGCAAATTTCAGGAAATTGCGAGTCATCGGTCGGCCGGAAACTGGCAGATCCACCCCCACTTGGCAGCTCAAAATCCCACTCCGCCGCACAATGGCACGAATCCACCCCAGAAACCTCAAACTCAGACAAAACGCTCGACCGCCAGACGAATCCCCGCCGCCTTGTGCAGCGTTTCCTCGTATTCCTTTTCCGGGTCAGAATCGGCAACAATCCCCGCTCCCACTTGATAAATCATCTCATCCCCCGTCCGAACCAAGGTGCGAATCGCAATGCTCAGCGAGCTCTCACCATTGTAGCCCAACCAGCCGATCGCCCCGCAATAAATTCCGCGCGGCCCCGGCTCCAGCTCGCGAATGATCTCCATCGCGCGCTTTTTCGGCGCTCCCGTAATGCTCCCGCCCGGAAAACAGGCCGCAATCGCCGCAAGCCCGTCCACCCCCGCACGCAGCCTCCCCGTCACCGTGGAAACCAAGTGATGCACCTGCGCCAAGCTCTCCAACTGCAACATCTCACCCACCTCCACACTGCCAAACTCACAAACCTGCCCTAGATCATTCCGCAATAAATCCGTAATCATCACCAACTCGGAAATCTCCTTTCCCGACGTCTGAAGCTCATACGCCGACCGCCGATCCTCATCCGGATCCAAAAATCGCGGGCGCGTCCCCTTGATCGGGCGGGTCTCAATCCCACTCCCGGAAATTTTCAAAAATGTCTCCGGCGACGAACTCAAAACCTCCCGCCCATCCAGTGCCAAATACGCCGCCATCGGCGCTGGCGACGCATCACGGAGCGCCTGGTAAAACCCAAACAACTCACCACGCACCTTCGCAACAAAAGCCTGCGACAAATTCACCTGATAAATATCCCCCGCCGCGATCCATTCCTTCGCACGCTCCACACTGCGAATAAAATCCGCACCCTCCGTCAACCCCACAAACTCGCCAATCTCCCCAGCCACAAGTGGGTTGTCGCGCAGCTCCGCAGACAAGTCTCCAAACTCCCACCACGTCTGATCGTAGTGACTGTAAATCAACATCTCCGGGTAATTCCCAAACACGAAATCCCCCTCATAACTGCACCACCCACAGAGACCGCCTGCCGGAAAACCCCGATCTCCCGCCGGCACCGACGTTCTCGCCAATGCACACCTCAAAACCTCCAAATCCGCCGCACAATCCACACGTCCACGCAACACCTCCACCGGCCGCGCCGACACCACCGAAATCGGCCGCCCGGCACTCGACGGCACATTCCCAGCCGTGTCAAACAACACCAAACCCTCCAAATGCCGCAAACCTCCCGCAACCTCCAACGGCGACATCCCATCCAAGCTCAACTGCCTCATCACCGGTCGTTTCTGGAATTCCTCCATGCCCCCCAAAGCAAGGCTCGCACGCCCTCCAACGCAAGCCGGAACGATTAAAAATGCGCCGAAATCCGACTCTAGGGTTGCCAAATCGTCTCCCTCGCATAGCAATTCGCCCCCGGCGGAATCCCGTCGCCCACGAAACCGAAGCACACCATCCGCATGAAGGACCTCACTAAATACCGCAATATCGGCATTTTCGCCCACGTCGATGCGGGCAAAACCACCACCACGGAGCGCATTCTCAAGCTCACCGGCAAAATTCACAAAATCGGCGAAGTTCACGATGGCGCATCCACCATGGACTTCATGGAACAGGAAGCCGAGCGCGGCATCACCATCCAGTCCGCCGCCACAACTTGCTTCTGGAAGGGCCACCAATTCAACGTCATCGACACCCCAGGCCACGTGGACTTCACCATCGAAGTTTACCGCTCCCTCAAAGTCCTCGACGGCGGTGTCGGTGTGTTCTGCGGCTCCGGCGGTGTCGAACCCCAATCCGAAACCAACTGGCGCTACGCCAACGATTCCGGCGTTTCGCGCGTCATTTACGTCAATAAACTCGACCGCATCGGTGCCGACTTCTACCGCGTCATCGCCCAGGTGAAAAAAATCCTCGGTGCCCACCCACTCGTCATGGTCCTGCCGATCGGCACGGAAGGTGAATTCGTCGGCGTCGTCGACCTCCTCACCATGAAGGCACACATCTGGGACGAATCCGGCCAACCCGAAAATTTCAAAATCGAGGAAATCCCCGCCGACATGGTGGACAAGGCCAAGGAATACCGCGCCCAACTCATCGAAACCGCCGTCGAGCAAGACGACGCCGTCATGGAAGCCTATCTCGAAGGCACCGAACCTAGCATCGATGATGTCAAAAAGTGCATCCGCAAAGGCACCGTCGATCTCGCGTTCTTCCCAACCTATTGCGGCTCATCGTTCAAAAACAAAGGCCTCCAACTCGTCCTCGACGCCGTCGTCGACTACCTGCCAAACCCGCTCGACGTCAAGCCACTCCCCGAAGTGGATGCAGAAGGCAACGAAACCGGCAAGTTCGCCATCATCGACCCAACCGCTCCATTCCGCGGCTTGGCGTTCAAAATCATGGACGACAAGTTCGGCGCACTCACCTTCACCCGCATCTATTCGGGAACGATCAAAAAGGGCGATACTGTCCTTAACTCGTTCACCGGCAAGACCGAGCGCATCAGCCGCATGGTCGAAATGCACGCCGACGACCGCAAGGAAATCGATTCCGCCCAAGCCGGTGACATCGTCGCTATCGTCGGCATGAAAAACGTCCAAACCGGTCACACCCTTTGTGACGAGAAAAACCCGGCCACTCTCGAGCCGATGGTTTTCCCAGACCCCGTCATCTCGATCGCCGTCGCTCCCAAGGACAAGGCCAACGCTGAAAAGCTCGCCAACGCCATCGGCAAAATGATCCAAGAAGATCCGTCCTTCCGCGTCGAAACCGACGATGAAACCAACGAAATGATCCTCAAGGGCATGGGCGAGCTTCACCTCGACATCAAAATCGACATCCTCAAGCGCACCCACAAGGTCGAGGTCACCGTCGGCGCACCACAGGTCGCCTACCGCGAAACCATCACCAAGCCCATCAACGACAGCTACACCCACAAGAAGCAGTCCGGTGGTTCCGGCCAGTTCGCGAAAATCGACTACACCATCGAGCCCGGCGAAGCAGGTTCCGGCTTCATCTTCGAATCAAAGGTCGTCGGCGGCAGCATCCCGAAAGAATTCATCCCCGCCGTCGAAAAAGGCTTCAAGACCTGCGTCGATAAAGGACCACTTGCCGGCTACCCTTGCTTGGACTTCAAGGTCACGCTCAACGAAGGTGGTTTCCACGCGGTGGACTCCAGCAACATCGCCTTCGAAATCGCCGCCAAGGCCGCTTATCGCCAAACCATGGTCAAGTGCGCCCCACAAATCCTTGAGCCAATGATGAAGCTCGACGTCTTCACCCCCGACGAAAAAGTCGGTGACGTCATCGGCGACCTCAACCGCCGCCGCGGCATGATCCAAGGCCAGGAGCCAACTCCAGGTGGCGTCCGCGTCAAGGCCGAGGCCCCGCTGAGCGCCATGTTCGGCTACATCGGTGACCTTCGCACCATGACCTCCGGCCGCGGCCAGTTCTCCATGGAGTTCAGCCACTACGCCCCTTGTCCGAAAAACGTCTCTGATGACGTCATCGCCAAGGCCAAGGCACGCGAAGAAGCGCTCCGCAAGTAAGCGCCCAAACGCACCAACTCATATCCCAAAAACCCGCCACCCAATCATGGGCGGCGGGTTTTTTACGTTTCCTGCTCCATCTCTGACGCGCGTCTCGTTCAGCAACTCGCGTTGCAAGCTTGCATGTAGGTAATTCACCTCAATAAAATGAGGGCATGAGCATCACACTTGAAGCATGGATGAAGGTGGCCAGCGCGGCGCAATCTATGATCCCGATTCTTTCGCTCTGTGCCTACATCCCCCAATGGCGGAAATTATTCCAAACTCGCAACAGCGGCGCGATCTCCGTCGCCTCTTGGGCAATCTGGGCCGTTTCTTACTCAATCGCCGTCTTTTACGCCACACTTCTCCTCAAAGTGACCGGCCGCGGCATCCCCCTCGTGGTCACGACCTCGGCGGGCCTATGCTTCGTCCTCTTCACCATGGTCCTCGTCTGGCGCTTCCGCGAGCGGCCAAACTGAAACTCGACACCACGGGAAAACCACCGGAATCCTCGCCCACCGCAACAACGGCAAAGTCTCAGGGCCGTCCCATGCGCACGGATTTCCCCCGGATAATTTTCACCGGAGTCCCGACTTTCGTGGTTTCATAAAGCAGCGGCACAAAATCACGCGGCAGGCGGATGCACCCGTGAGACGCCGCCTCGCCTGGACGCGGGATTTCCCCAGCATGCAACCCCACACCCTGCCACGTGAGCCGCATCCAGTGGTGCATGGCTGAGGGGAAATACGTCTCGCCAACAGGCACCGGCGTCGTCGGCCGCGCGTCTTCGTCAGTCACATTCCCCTGCGCATCGGCGATCCAACCGTAAAGATTGGAATGCTTCAACGGGAGTTTTTCCTGGATTCTATAATCCCCCGCAGGTGTCGAGTGCCCTTCCTTTCCAGTGGAAACAAACGACCAGCCAATCAAACGACTGCCACGCCGATACCTCGCAACCTGCTCGGACAAGTCGATTTCCACGCTCAACTCACCCGGCCCACCATCGTCCTGCCACTCATAGAGCACCATCTTGGCCTTCGGTGGTGGCTCGCGCTGCAACAGACCGCAAGAACTCATCAGCCACGGCAAACACGCCACGACCCACCAAATCCCGGCGCAATTCAAAAATCGGAAACGAGAACTGGGAACGCAACTCATGAGGTGCCGGCGACAAAACCTGAAGCCACCTGATTTGCCAAGTCCACAAAGCGCAACTCCTTGCCTCCACGAAAAATCCACCCCCGCCCTTCTTCAGCCCAAGCGCGGCCCATCAAGACGCATCCACGCAAATCCCGACCGATCTGTAGGCCTCAACAATCATCGAAATGTAATCCCCATGCCAGAGATACCCAAGCGAGCGCACCCCATCCTCCACAAAATTTGGAAACGCCACTAAAACCCGCGCCCACTCGCCACGTGCCGTCTCGACATCGCCCTCCAACGCCGCCATCGCCCCGCGAATGAGAGGATCCGTCAGACCCCAGCGGCATTGAAAATCATCCAACTCCCTACGAGCCAACTCGAAATCACGCGCTTCAAAGGCAACCATGGCCAACCCAGTGTGGAAAATTTTCAAATAGTGCGGATTGGCGGCTATCGCCCGCTGGATCATCCCCGCACCGCATGCAACATCCGCCTTTTTACAACACATCAAAACTCCAACCCCGCCCAAAAGCATCGCCGACACCTCAAACTCCCCATCATCCAAGGAGCGGCCAATGCGCACCAACTCGTTCATGTCCTGGTCCACCGCCGCCGCACTGGCTTGTGCAAGAACCGACCAAAAATCCTCAGGATTCAACATCATCGCCTGTCTCGCATGCTCACGGATCTCATCCAAGGGCGGATCGCCCGGCCACTTTGGCTCCATCCCCAGCATCGCCAACAGCACTGCAAGCGTTGCATGTGGCGCGGGCTCATGAGGCACTTGGCGCACAACCCGCCTCAGCGTTTCGACCACACGCGGCAGCGCCCTGTAATCGTAGTCCGAGAGATACATGCGCCCCAGCAGCACCGCCTCATACACCGTCAGCCTATTTTCCGGCTTCACCCGCGCGAGCGACGACAAATGCCGGCTGATGATGCCACCATCCTCCCCAAGACTCGCCGACAAGCGCCGCATAAGAATTTCTTCAAATCCCGCCATGTCCGGACGCTCCAAATCCAACTCTTCCCGCCCTGCCCAAATCTGCATGCCCGTCGCGCCCTCCAAGAGCCGGGTTCGTAAAATCAGCGCCTTTTCCGTCCGCTCGACACTCCCGTCCAAAATAAAATCCACCGCATGCCGCGAGCCAAGCTGCACCGGGTCCAAGCCCTCCAACTCCAGCAAACGTCGTGAAAACGGACCCAAAAATTTCAACTGCCCCTGCCGCTGCATCAGCACGCCCAACTCCTCCGCAAGCACCACCGGCAAGTGCCGCCAGTAGTCATCCAGACCCAAGTCTTTGAATTCCAACAACCCCAGCACCGGAATCCCGCTTAGCGCCTGCCCTGCCAACGCCGCATCCTCCCTCCTCGCAAGCTCAAGTTGATACGACCCAGTCGGCAAGCGCACCTCCAAGGAATCCCCCGCCCCCACGCCTTCATAATAATCCCTCAAGGCACGCCGCAAGCGACTCGCATGCACACGCACCAAGCTGTTTTGGTCCGCATCATACGCATTCGCCATCTTGAAACACTCCGCTGCAATCGTGTATTGCGTCACCGAAGCTCCCCTCCCCGCCAAGGCCTTCTCAAATAAATACCGCAGCAAACTCAAGAGCCGCGACGATGTCCGAATCTGCTCAAACTCAGCAATTCGCTCAAAACACGCCTCCACTTCCTCCTCTTTGACACAGCCCAATCCAAGAAGCTCACCTAACGAAGCCTCACAAAAATTCACGGTTTCACTCGCCTGACTGTGGATGTTCTCACTCAAATTAACTGAATCTGCACTGTTTTTCCTCACATCTCTCCTCGGCACTCTCACCACCAAACACCCCACCTTCTTTCACCCTGCTCTCCCGCTTGACAAGCAGAGATTCCACCGAAATCCCCTCATCTCCAGAAATTTACCGCAGCCCCCATCTGCATCCGCCTTTGACGTCCGGCCTCCAAGACCGCACATTCCGCTCGCTATGGCCTTCGCCGATGTTTTCCCCAATCTTTTAGAGCACCCCACCCCTTTGATGAGGCGCTTCACCCAGCTGATTTCCGAGGAGTCTGGTGGCTCGCTCGAGGCCCTTGCACGCCGCAGCCAAGAAACCACGCGTCGCCACTTCGGCAAGACGATGCGCCTTTTCGCCCCACTCTACGTCTCCAACGAGTGCGTCAATAACTGCAAATACTGTGGATTCTCACGCGACGCCGCCATTTTCCGCACCACACTCACTGTCGATCAAGTCGTCACTGAGGCGCGCCACCTCCACGGCCTTGGATTCCGCAATCTCCTCCTCGTCGCCGGCGAACACCCAAAATTTGTCTCTGAGGGATACCTCCAAAAATGCCTCGACGCCCTCAAGCCTTTCATCCCCACCCTCGCTCTCGAAGTCGGCCCCATGGAAGACGAGCAGTATGCGGAAATCGTTGACCACGGGGCGGAGGGACTCGTCGTCTATCAAGAAACTTACCACCGCGAGACTTACACCCAACTCCACACCGCCGGACCGAAAAAGAACTTCGACTGGCGGTTGAACTGCCCGGAACGCGCTTATGCCGGTGGTTTCCGCCGCATCGGAATCGGCGCGCTCTTCGGACTCGCCAACTGGAAATTCGAGGCACTCGCCCTCTGCGCTCACTTGGAATATCTCTACAAACACTGTTGGAAAGCCCAGTTCACCATCGCCTTCCCACGCATGCGCCCCTACGCTGGAAACTACGAATATGAGCCGGACCCTGAGCTTTACCTGCCAGACAAGGCCTTCGTCCGCCTCATCGCCGTTTTCCGCATCCTCTTCCCCCAAGTCGGCATCGTCGTCTCCACCCGCGAGCCAGCCCCGTTGCGCGACGCCATCGCCAGCCTCGGAGTCACCCACATGTCCGCCGGCGCACGCACCGAACCCGGCGGCTACACCGGCGCTGGCAGCGACGACCTCCACCTAACCGTCAAAGGCCGCCGCGTCGAACTCCAGGAAAAATCCGGTTGCGAAAAAGCCACCGAACAATTTCAAATCCACGACACACGCAGTCCTGCGGAAGTCGCCGCCATGCTCCGCGCACAAAACATCGACCCCGTCTGGAAAGATTGGGACGAGTCTCTTCTAGCAGCCCGCTAGAAAATCGCAGCCCCTGCCACCCGGCCGTATTCCGCGAGCGCGGCGTCCAGCGATGGCAAAATCTGCCCTTTTTCCGTGCCCAAAACACTGTAGGCCGGACGCGCGGCTGGCAACTCGCCCTCACCCGTGCACGCGTACAATCCCGCGTCATTCACCCCGCACTCGCGCGCTGCCATCCTCACAAAGTCCAACCAAGTCACCTCCCCCGCATTCGCCAAATGCCAAATCCCGCGCGCGCCATCAATCAACAAATCAAACGCAGCCTCCACCAAGTCCGGCACATACGTCGGCGAAACCACTTGCCCGCCTGCTAGAAAAACCCGCTCCCCGTCACGCAAGGCACGCAGACTCCGCGTCACGATATTCCAATCATCCGCTGGCCCGAAGAATGCGCTCGTCCTCGCGATCAGCGCCCGACCGGACGCCGCCAGCACTCCCGCCTCCATCGCCTCCTTGCTCCGCCCATACACATTCAACGGCGAGGTCCCATCACTTTCCAGATAGGGAAAATTCCGCTGCCCATCAAACACGAGATCCGAGGAGAAACCGAGCAAATCCACCCCGAGCTCCTCACAACATTCTGCCAGACACACCGCCGCCGCCGCATTCACCGCGAAACACGCTTGCGCATCCGTCTCCGCTTCATCCACACGCACATAGCCCGCCGCATTGATCACCGCCCAAGGCCGAATTTCCACCAGCGCGCGTTTCACCGCCGCGGCATCCGCCAAATCCAACTCGCTGCGCGTCAACGCATGATAGGCCAGCCCCCGGACCTCGCACGCATGCACAAATGCACGTCCCAAGGTGCCGCGCGCGCCTAACACCAACAACGGACTCACCGCATGCCCGCGCAACGTCCGCCGAAATGTTGGCGTGCAGCCTCTCCGGTGCGACTCAAACAAACGCTCCGGCCGCCGCCACCACCCGGGCTGCTCCAAGGCCGGATGCTCCGGCTCATCACCCGCTGCTAGGCAAACCAACAAGCTGGCAACCGCCGTCGGCCGAAGTTCACCTCCCCTAACATCATACACCCCGGGTTCATAATACCCCTCATCACAGGTCACTAAATTGTGCCAATTGAACGATCCTAACAATGACCACGCCGTCACCGCCCGGACCTCCGCACCCTCCAAGCGCGCACGCTCCGCCGCTTTCCATGATTCCGCAAACCACCGCAACTGCTCCTCACGCGTGCAGCCTAAATGCGACTCAGTAATCGCCAATGGCAATCC
>JBEGOB010000035.1:0-15271 GCA_041182265.1 Verrucomicrobiota bacterium
ATGAGCAGGGTATGCATAACCGCAGCGCGATTTTCTGTTTCCCGGCTGCCGACGAATCGCTATTTCTTTTCCCTAACTGCGCTTAGCCTTATTTCGTCTTGGTTTTCGGTGTCGTTGTTGTCAATCTCGACGTGACCATCTTCAAGGAAGGCCTGCATGGCAGGCCACTGCACTGGCCGGGGGTGTAGTGGAACGCTTGGCCCAATCCGCTCTTGGGCCGGTTGCGGGTGTTGATTAGACCTTGTAAGGCATTGCCGAGCAGGGCCGCCTCAGGTTTCGGCATCAGCGCGAGTTGAGTCATGCAGTGGCATGGACTCATCGCACCCAGTGATCAACCCAAGCCGCGATGATCGGCAGGTCCGTGTATCTTAAGATCATTTCCTAGCAAGCACTGCGGTATCCACTTGAACCTGTCAGTCACCTTCTAGTCGAATTGAGGGTTGGAAGGGAGTTGCAGTGCTGGGTTCAAATCGTGAGCGATCACGCCCTCTCACGCCACCTTGAGAGAGCTGATTCGACAGTCCAGTTGTTCGTTGGACCGGTTTATTTTTGGTGTGTGCGGCGGCGTGCACCAAGGACCCACACACCTGCGCCAATGAGTAGGGCGCAGCTTGAAGGTTCTGGAATCGAGGCTGGAGAAAACTGGATATTGTCCAAGGCGACTAAGGTATCATTGCCTGTCGCGCTGAAAACGAATCGGTCAATGTTAGACCAATCCGCACCGGAGAATGCAAGATGGAGTCCATAACCCGAATCGTCGCCGGGACCAAGATCCGTGGCGACGATCTCACTTCCGGTGGCAAGGCCGTAGATGTTTGCTGCCTTGAGGTCGATGTCTGCGACTTGGGCCACTTGGGAAAGTCCTTTAAAACCCGTGATCGTGTAGATCGTTGGCGGACCTCCATTTCCGGTCGCCCAATCCAGAGAAGTCAGGGCAAAAGCTGCATTGTCATTGGAAGTGACGGCGAAAGAATGGACGTTGTGAGTGGGGGCGCCACTCCATTGCCAGTCACCAATGACCCCGAGGCCGTCGAAGTTGGCGAGAGACGCAATTCCCAAAAATGAGGTCACGTCAAATAGGGCGACTCCTCCGGTGCCATCGACGCTGTAGGTGAAGTTGTTGAAGTTTAGCGAACCGCTCAGCGGCGTCATGTTAAACCCTTCCGAGCCGGTGGAGAAGTCTTCCAAATGAGGCAAGGTCGTCGCGCCGTGGAGGGCGGACACGCTGAAGAGAGAGATTGCGAGGACGGCGATCTGTTTCGTAGTTTTCATGGTGGTGAATGCAATTGTGGATTTTGTTTAGGGTCGGTTGAGGCCAAACGGCGAAGCTTAGCGGCACCTGGAATCCTAGCGAATGAGAGATAGGCAGCCCCAACCATGCTTGCAAGGCAAGAATTGCCTCACACTATCTGTCACTCAGAATTGCGGGGGTTTGGCTGCGCACCCGAAAAAACAGTGCTCGCACCATGTCCTACTATTCTTCTGAGAGAAGTTCAGGTTTCATGGGTGTTGGGTTGGTTCGCCTTTTGGAATGCCCCGTGCCAGCCGTCGTGGGTTTTGATGGTTTGGTCGAGCTCGGCGATGAGGCTGAGTTGTGACCTTGGTGGTGAAGAACCGAGTGGCCACGATTTCCTTCCGCGGGAGATTGAAACCATCGATGTGGAGGATGGTCGGTCTTCGAGCGGCTTTCCTTGCTCTAAAAAATGCAGGGGCAGCCCCTGAAAGAGAAGCCCCGCGTCCTGAAGCCGAGTCGCCCAGCAGGGTGGGGATGGATCGGGCCCCGGTGAGGCAGACGCTTGTCAACGCGCAAACCCATTCAGCGAAACGGAAGGGGCTGGGATCAGAGATGCGTCAGCGAAGGGGTAGATGGGATCTTCGATTTCTTCGGTCCGTCACTCTGATTTTGGCAGTGTGGGTTCTGGTGATGGGGCGCATCAGCCGAAAGCAATTGTATGAAATTTCCCCTCCACGCTATGGCGCGCGGCGTCGGTCGCACGCCGAGTGCGGTAGCGATGAAGTTCAGCAATTTAGCCTCCATTGATCCGGTGCAGTTATTGCGAGGGGTCAAAGGCTGGGAGGGTGCCGGTCCGTTCCTCCGTTATGACGCCATTTTGGGAGGCTTTTGTGCCGTGTGCGGACGATTTTTCACGAGGATGGCCCGCATTTTCGCGGGGGGGGACTCGAATTTCGTGAGGAAAGACTCGTCGTGCGCGATGAAATCGTTCTCGTGCGCGATGCAAGACTTGTTGTGCGCGATGAAATCGCTCGTCGTGCGCGATGAAATCGTTCTCATGCGCGATGAAACACTCGTCGTGCACGATGAAATCGTTCTCATGCGCGATGAAAGACTTCCCATGCGCGATGAAACTCTCCTCATGCGCGATGAAACTGCTCTCTCTCTGGAGGTGCGGGCCGATGCTTTCCGGGCTTGGGGCGGGTGCTGTTTGGTGGGCGGATTCGTGTTTCATGAAGTGCTTGGCGAAGCGGAATGGAGAGCTATGCTCCGCGGCATGTCGAAGTATGCAGGGGAAGAAGTGTTGGTCGTTTCGCGCGACTTGTTGAATGAAATCGGTGCTTTTGAGGGCATTCGCACGGCGGATTTGGATGCGGCGGTGCAGCGTTTGTTGGACCCGGCGAACCATTTTTTCATGGATCGTGCGGAGGCCGAGAATGACCCGGGGCACAAGCAGTTGATCCCGTATTGCGTGTTCCGTTGTGGCGACCGGATTCTCCATTACACGCGGGGCAAGGCTGGCGGAGAAAGCCGCTTGCATGCGAAAATCTCGGTGGGCGTGGGTGGGCACGTGAACCCGGTGGATACCGGAAATGGGCGCACGGGCGCGGCGGCCTATCATGCGGCGGTCACCCGTGAAATCGAGGAGGAACTGGATTTGCCAGAGGCGCACGAGCACCGGATCATCGGGCTTTTGAACGACGAGACGAACCCTGTTGGGCAAGTGCATTTGGGAATCGTCCACTTGGTGGATCTCAAGTCGGATGCCGTGGCGTCGCGCGAGGATGCGCTGACGGATCTGGGATTCACGGCGCTGACGGATCTCAATGGCGCGTGGTTCGAGCGCTTGGAGACGTGGTCGCAATTTTGCATCCGGCACTTGGCGGAATTGAAATAACCCGACTGCCGGGAGCTGGCCTAGCAGTCGGGTGAGGATGGGAAACGTGCTTGCGCCCCCTTAGCCGACGGCGATGTGGCGAGGCTTTGCCTCCTCGCGGACTGGCACGCGGAGTGTGAGGATGCCGTCCTCAAGCGATGCGCTGGTGTTGGTGCCGTCGAAGCGTGAGGTGAGGTGGACATTGAGCGCGTAGCGGCGTGATGCGCCGGTGTCGCGGTGCATGCGCCAACCTTCTGGCAGCGTGTCGCAGCGCTCCGCCTCGATCTTCAGATTCGACTCGTGGAGCGTGAGCTTGAGGTCGTCTTTTTTCACACCGGGGAGAGCGACGATGAGCGTGGCTCCGTCCTCGTCCTCCTGAGTGCGGAAATACGGGCGAATGGGAGTTTCCTGAATTTCGCTGGCGGGGGGAGTGGTGATTTCTTGTGTGTTCATGATCGTTTGCTGGGATGAGTTATTGGACTTGAATGACTTTGGGTGCGGCGATGACCTCCGGTTTTTTAGGGAGGGTGAGTTCGAGCACGCCATTTTCCAGATGGGCGGAGATCGAGTTGGTGTCCACGTCCTCGCCGAGCAGCCATTCCCGCTCCATTTTTCCGCCGAATGGGCGCTCGTCCGGCGTCTCGGCGGCGAGTTGCAGGCTGCCGCCGGTGACCGTGATTTTGACATCCGGTTTGGCGAATCCGGGGAGATCGACGCGGAGAAGCCACGCCTTGTCCGACTCGAGAAAGGCCTCGCGTGGGCCGACTTGGAAGGCGGGGTTGAACAGGTTGCGGTCCATGATGCGGTCGAACTCGCTGACCCATGAGAGGGCGGGTTGGTATCTTTGAATGAGGTTCATGATGGTATGGAGTTGGTTTCCGCAGTTCCTTCCGCACGATTCGTGCAAAGTGAGAAGTGAGAGATTCTTTGATTGGAAATGAGTGATTTGGGGCGGATTTGGAAATTTTCCATGGCGAGGAACATTGCGGAATTCGCGATGAAATGTCGCGCTTGGCACGGTTTGACCGGGACAAATTTGCGCGGTGTGTGCGATCTGCGGTAAGTGAGGCTTGGAAATTCGTGCGCGGCGGATTATCGCTTTTCGCAAATGATCAATCAGACAATCATGGCGCAGCTTGCGGCGGTGGCGGTGGGCTTGTTTCCGGTGGCGGCGCAGGCGGCGGAGGAATCCGGCTGGGTGTCGCTTTTCAACGGCAAAAACTTGGATGGATGGACACCGAAATTTGCAGGACATCCGGTGGGGGTGAATTTTGCGGAGACCTTTCGGGTGGAGGATGGGATTCTCAAGGCGTCTTACGAGGGCTATGACCGCTTCGACCAGCAATACGGGCACTTGTTCACGAACATCGCATACTCGCACTATATCTTGCGGTTGGAATATCGATTTGAAGGGAAAATGATGGCGGATGCGCCGAGCTATGTGAACTTGAACAGCGGGGTGATGATTCACTCGCAGTCGCCTCAAAGCATGGGCTTGAAGCAGGGCTTCCCAACGAGCATGGAGTTTCAATTTCTAGCCGACGAGGGCAAGGGGCGGCGGCCGACGGGGAATGTCTGCACTCCCGGGACTCATTTGGAAATGGGTGGGGAGCTGGTGGTGAAGCACATCGTCGAGTCGAGTGCGCCGACCTATCCGGCGGACGAGTGGGTGAGGGCGGAGGTGGAAGTGCGCGGCCGGGATGAGGTGATCCACCGGGTGAATGGAGTCGAAGTGCTGCGCTATCAGAAGCCGCAATTGGACCCGCGCAATGAATTGGCTCCGGCGACCGATCTGTTGGATATCGGGGCTAACAAGTTTCTGGCTTTTGGATACATCGCGCTGCAAGCCGAAGGGCAGGCAGTGTGGTTCCGGAAGATCGAGTTGAAATCGCTCGAAGCGCGGTGACTTACGAAAATTTCCGATGATGCAAGTGATCGATTCTGATTTTGTATTCGCACTGACCAATCCCGGGTCGGAGAAGGCCTTGAAGTTAGAGGTCGAGATGGCGGAGCCGGGCTGGCGCTTGAGTTACCAGCGGCGTGGATTTGTGACTTTTAAAAAGGACGGCGTTTTCACCTTGGACTCCTTGGAGGTGGAGGCGGCCTGTGCGCGGCGGCTATGTCTCTCGCTCGGGAAGTCCGCGACGCGTGAGCTGGCGGTTCAGCGGATTGTGGATCAGTTAGGGCGTGTTCCGGTCATCCAGCATGCGCGCTTTCATGAGCGTGCGATGCAGGCGGTGCCGGATCAGGACTTGGGTGAAGCGCTGCGTGTCGGTGATGTGTTAGGCACGGTGATCGAGCTGGGAGAGGGCGAGTATTGGTCCGGGCTGCACCGGCATGGGAAGTGGCGCAGTGCGTATCCTGCGGGAGATGCGGGGGTGGTGATGCCGGCGGAGTCGCCCTCGCGTGCATGGCTGAAGTTGGAGGAGGCGGTGCGATTTTTCGGGCTGAAATTTTCCGCGGCGGACCTCGTGGTCGAGCTGGGATGTGCGCCGGGTGGCGTGGTGCTGGCCCTGCTTGAGCGAGGCGTGCCAGTCATCGGCGTGGATCCTGCGAAGATGGCGGATTGTGTGATGGCATCGGCGATTCCCGAGCGAGCGGCGGCGGTCGCGGGCAAGGCGTGGTTTTACCATTGCCGGAAGCCGGCGGCCTTGGTGGGCAAGCGTGATCTCGGGCTGGGCGTGACTTGGTTCATGTCTGACATGAATCAATCGCCGGAAGTGGTGCTGAAGGAATGCGCGCGTTTTTGCAAAATGGCACCGACGATTCGCGGGGTGTTGATCACGCTCAAGCTCACCGATTTGTTGCAGGTTGCGGAGAAGCAGCAGTGGATGGATTCCTTGGCGGGGATGGGATTCAAGACCGTGCGCTTGCAGCAACTGAGTGTGCACCACAAGGAGTTTGCCCTGCTTGCCTTGCGGTGAATTTCCGGAAAATGCGGGCGGCGGGGCTTAGCGGGATTTCTGCCGTTGGTCCATCCGGCAGGCGGGATCCTCGGCGACGGGCTTGCCGACGGCCTCCACGGGGTGGGTGAAAAGGTAGCGCCAAACTGCGTCGTGGAGGGTTTTTCCATCCGAGTTTTTGACTGAAGCCTTGCCGGGGATGACGGCGTTGTGCGCGCGATTTGCGTCGTTCTTGACGTCGGAGTCCGTGACGAGGCGGCGTGAATTTCCGTAGGGTGGGGGAGTTTTCTCGACGTTGACGATGGGGCCGAATTGTTCCAGATCCAGGAGTTGCCAGGAGCGGCTGTAGTGATCCGCCTTCCATCCGTCGTCGAGGACGTGCGTGAATCCGAAAAAGCGGTTTTTCGGGGTGGCGGAGGGTAGGCTTTGCCAGACCTCGAATTGATCGCGCGGGCCGGAAAACATCACGACGCGATCGACGCGGACGTGCTTGGCCATGCGAGCGGCGGTGGTGGATCCGTGCGAGATGCCGGCGAGGATGACCTTGTCCCACAGGAGGGATTTGCCGTCGCGGGTGATGAATTGCCGCCACTTGCCCTCCGGGTTTTGGCGGTCGAGCCATTTCACGAAGCGGAAGGAGCGCTCCATGATCGAGTCGGGTTCGGGGATGCGGATGGCGTCGCTGAGATCTTGTCCGATTGCGGCTTCGAGGCGAATTTTCGAGAGGAAAAGATCATCGGCGGGAGGTGCTCCGGGGTAGAGCTTGCCGAACCAAGCGTTGGCGTAGTGGACTTGGATGGCGTGCAAGCCGTAGCTGGAGACGGTTTTGAACAAGTCGCCGTTGTGGCCCATCAGCCAGATGACCAATTTCCCTTGGCTTGGGACGCGGGTATCCACGCAGGCGTGTTGCAGGTCTTGGGCTTTGCCGTTTTTTTCGAAAATGAAGCCAATTTCCGGGTGTTCCTTCGTCCGCTTGTCGATCTCCGAGGCGCGTGCGCTGAGAGTGTGGAGTTTCGCATCCGGGGCGGCGTGGGCGGCGCTGGCGGTGAGGATGCCGCAGATGGCAAGTCGAAGGGTGAGCGATTTGAAAATCATCGGGGTGAGATACTGGGTGAGAGGTGCGAGCATTTCACCAATCGGGACGAGCGGGAATCTGGACACTAAAATGCCCGCGCCAATGGTGGCGCGGGCATCGGCTCGGGTGAGTTTGTGAGCTTGGGTGGTTGAGACGCTTACGCCGGGACGTAAACTTCTGAGCCAGCTTCGGCGAATTCCTTGGATTTCTCCGCCATGCCTTTGGCGAGGGCTTCCTCCTCGGCGATGCCTTGTTCTGCGGCGTATTGGCGGACGTCCTCGCTGATTTTCATCGAGCAGAAATGAGGTCCGCACATGGAGCAGAAGTGGGCGGTTTTCGCGCCATCTTGCGGGAGTGTTTCGTCATGGAATTCCCGTGCGGTTTCCGGATCGAGGCCGAGGTTGAATTGGTCTTCCCAGCGGAATTCGAAGCGTGCCTTGCTGAGTGCGTTGTCGCGGTATTGGGCACCGGGGTGGCCTTTGGCTAGGTCTGCGGCGTGGGCGGCGAGCTTGTAGGTGATGACGCCGGTTTTCACGTCATCCTTGTTGGGTAGGCCAAGGTGTTCCTTGGGGGTGACGTAGCAAAGCATGGCGCAGCCATACCAGCCGATCATGGCGGCACCGATGCCGCTGGTGATGTGGTCGTAGCCGGGGGCGATGTCGGTGGTGAGGGGTCCGAGCGTGTAGAATGGCGCTTCGTGGCACCACTCGAGTTGCTTGGCCATGTTTTCCTCAATCATGTGCATGGGGACGTGGCCGGGGCCCTCGTTCATGACTTGGCAGCCCTTGGCCCAGGCGCGGGTGGTGAGCTCGCCTTGGACTTCCAGTTCGCCAAACTGCGCTTTATCATTCGCATCGGCGATGGAGCCGGGGCGGAGGCCGTCGCCGATCGAGAAGCTGACATCGTAGGCGGCACAGATGTCGCAAATTTCGTCCCAATGCGTGTAGAGGAAATTTTCCTTGTGATGGGAGAGGCACCATTTCGCCATGATTGAGCCGCCGCGTGAGACGATGCCGGTCATGCGCGATGCCGTCATCGGGACGAAGCGGAGGAGGACGCCGGCATGGATGGTGAAATAATCCACGCCTTGCTCAGCTTGCTCGATGAGCGTGTCCCGATAGAGTTCCCACGTGAGGTCTTCCGCTTTGCCGTTCACCTTTTCGAGTGCTTGGTAGATGGGTACGGTGCCGATGGGGACGGGTGAGTTACGGAGGATCCACTCGCGGGTAGCGTGGATGTTTTTGCCGGTCGAGAGATCCATGACCGTGTCTGCGCCCCACTTGGTGGCCCAGCGCATTTTTTCCACTTCCTCCTCGATGGACGACGCGACGGCGGAATTTCCGATATTCGCGTTGATTTTCACGAGGAAATTGCGGCCGATGATCATCGGTTCGCATTCTGGGTGGTTGATGTTGAGTGGGATGATGGCGCGGCCGGCGGCGACTTCTGAGCGGACGAATTCCGGGGTAATCTCAGCGGGGATGCGCTGGGGGAAGCGTTGGAAAATGCCGGGCGTGTAGGGGCTATTGGGGTTTTGAGTCGAGCCTTCGTGCTGCTTGCCGAGATGGTTGCGGACGATGTCGTCCTTGAAATCTGCGATCTGCGATTTGAGGTTGGCAATTTTCAGGTTTTCGCGGATGGCGATGAACTCCATTTCCGGCGTGATGATGCCTTGGTCGGCGTAGTATTTTTGAGTGACCGGCTTGCCAGTGGCGCGGAGGGGTTTGCGGCGCTCTGCGGTGAGGCCGGGGAATTCCACGAAACGGTTGGCACGCTCGGACTTGGAGGCGAATTCTGCGTGTTTCTCGGTGAGATAGCCGTTGTCTTGCGGTTGGACTTCGCGGCCTTGGTATTCCTCGACGTCGTTGCGTGCTAGGACCCAGTCGCGGCGGAGTGCGGGCAATCCCTGCTCGGAGGTGCCGGTGAAGGTCGGGTCGCCCCAAGGGCCTGAGCAGTCGTAAACGCGGACAGCCTCGTTTTTCTCGATTCGGCCGTTGAAAGACTTCGTGTCAGAGAGGGCGATTTCCCGCATGGGGACGCGGATTTGTGGATGAAGCTGGCCCTCGATGTAGATGCGAGTTGAGGCGGGGAGCTGCGTGCGTGACGCGTCGTGAGTGGCAGGCGTGGCGCCGGTGGCTTCGTCGGGTGAGATCATGGTTGGCAGGGTGATGAGTTCGAATGGATGATTTTAGAGGCAATAAAAAAGGCCGTGCGAGTGAGGCACGGCCGTGGGGAAGGGGAAACTGAATTGGGTTTCGACTTCCTACGGCGGCATGACCCGCGTCAGGTTCGGAGGGTCTTTTCCGCGCGTTGGAAAATCTCGGCTCTGCGATCGTAGAGCACCCCTGTCGTGTGAGTTGAATGTGAACGGCTGGCGCGTGCGTGCAAGCTAGAACTCGCGAGACCGTGGGGAAAGTGTCACGGCTTTGCGCTCAGAATGGCGGGCGTGTGCGGCGCTCATCCGGCCGGCGGGTGAGTGCGAAATAGATGACATAAAACCATGAGAAAATCCCGGCGAGAATCGCCCAGAAGATTGAGCGGTTGCGCGCCCAGGAGAAAGTGACGGCCAAGATCGATCCAAGCCCGATGCCGGATTGGGCGGCGCTTGCGCTGTTGACGGCGATTTGTGAGAGGAGCATGAGCGTGTGGTTTTGAGGGTGGAGGCGTGGTAGGGGCGCTTGATGGATAGAATCTGCGGGCGTGGATGTCCCGTGAAATCTAGGGAATCGGAGGAATCGAAAATTTACTGAAGGAAATTCTTGATTCGGTCGCGGGAATCCACAAGGGTCCGCCCGTGCACGGGGCGTAGCTCAGCCTGGTAGAGCGCTGCGTTTGGGACGCAGATGTCGTCAGTTCGAATCTGGCCGCCCCGACCACTTTTTTCCTCCCCCTCATGGGGAGATGATTCTACGGATTCACACCAAGTTTTATGGGTGGGATGTTGTGCCTTTGGTCTTTTCTTTGACGGTGCATTGGCTTCCGGGCCAGCAGGCTGGCTCCGGGAAAGCGGTAGCAGGCTGCACGCAGTCCAAGGCTTGTGCGCTCATGCGTGCCGTCCGGGGGGCGGGTTTGTGCATGGCGTGGATTCCCAGTTTGTTACGACCTCGTCGCTGAGGCGTCGATGAAATTGCCCGACATCAGGCGCTTGGGAATTCTGACATTGCGGGGAGCGGTTCGCGCATCCAAGCTGGGGCCCAGACGCCAAGCGGCGCCCTCCGAATCCATGTTCAAGCACGACTCACTGATTGCCGAATTTCCGATTTTTGACCAGATGATTGGCGGGCGGCCGCTCGTCTATTTGGACAATGCGGCGACGACGCAAAAGCCGCTGGCCGTTTTGCTGGCGTCCCGGCATTATTACGAGGCCATCAATTCAAACATCCACCGTGGGACGCATCACTTGGCGCGTTTGGCGACGGAAGCTTTTGAAAAGGCGCGGCAAACGATTGCGACTCACCTGAATGCCGCCACGTCAGACGAGGTGATTTTTACCTCGGGCACCACGGATTCCATCAATCTCGTTGCAAATATTCTCGGGGCTTCGGGGCGCATCCAAGCGGGGGACGAAATTTTGATTTCCACGCTTGAGCACCATTCAAACATCGTTCCATGGCAGATGCTGTGCGAGCGGACGGGCGCGCAGTTGAAAGTCATCCCATGCCATGAAGACGGCACGCTTGATCAGGAGGCGTATCTTGCTTTGCTGAATGAGCGGACGAAAATTCTCTCACTCACGTGGATTTCAAATTCTTTCGGCACGGTGAATCCCGTGGAGGAAATGACGCGCTCTGCCAAGGCGGCCGGGGCCTTGGTGATGGTGGATGCAGCGCAGGCGGCCGCGCATGTTGTCACGGATGTGCAGGCGCTTGGTGCAGACTTTTTAGCATTTTCCGGCCACAAGGTTTACGCGCCGACGGGGATTGGCGTGCTGTGGGGGCGTGAGGCGCTCTTGGAATCGCTGCCCCCGTGGCGTGGCGGCGGTGAAATGATCAAGGAGGTGACTTTTGAAAAAACCACCTACAACGGATTGCCGTTCAAGTATGAAGCCGGCACGCCGAACATCGAGGGCGCCATCGCTCTCGGAGCCGCGTTTGACTTCGTCAACAGCATCGGCCTTGCGGTCATCCAAGCGCACGAGCACTCATTGATTCGCTCTGCGGCTGAGGCACTTGCGTCGATTCGTGGGATTCGGTTCTTCGGTCCGGAAGATCGGGCTGGTGCTCTATCGTTCAATGTCGAGGGGGTGCATCCTTATGATTTAGGCACCTTGTTGGATCAAATGGGAGTGGCTGTGCGGACCGGGCATCATTGCTGCCAACCGCTGATGGCGCGTTTTGGCATCCCGGGCACGGTGCGTGCATCGTTCGCGCTCTACAATTCTCAAAGGGATGTGGAAGCCTTGTTGCAAGCCACGGAAAAGGCGCTTACCATGCTCCGTTGACGGCATGGGGCCATCGAGATTGTTGAAAATTAGCAGGATTGACGCATGCGCATTGTTCTCGGAATTTCAGGATCGATCGCCGCTTACAAAGCGGCGGATTTAGCATCACAACTCATCAAGCGGGGGCACGACGTGCATGCGGTGATGACTGGCTCGGCGACGGAATTCATCACGCCGCTCACGCTCCAGACGCTGACGCGGAATCCCGTGTTGGTCAGTTTGGAGGATGAAAAAAACTCATGGAAGCCGGGTCACATCGAGTTGGCCGATCGTGCGGATTTGTTGGTGGTGGCACCAGCGAGTGCGAATTGTTTGGGCAACTTCGCCCATGGGCTCGCGCCTGATCCGCTGAGTTCGGTGTATTTGGCGTTGCCGCGGACCAAGCCGGTGCTCATTGCGCCGGCGATGAATGGGAAAATGTGGCAGCATCCCGCCACCCAGCGCAATGTGATGCAGCTGTTGGAGGACGGGTGTCATTTCATATCTCCGGCGGAGGGCGATCTGGCTTGCGGCTACCAAGGGATCGGCCGATTGGCTCCGATTGAGGACATTCTATCATTGATCGTTGATATTCTGTGAATTTGAATTCAGCACGGCTTGCAGTTTTTCCTTTATTTGAGTGATGGATTTTGCGCAGGCTGTGCGTAATTCATCCCCACACTTCTTATGTCACGTCCTGTCACACTCTTCACCGGCCAATGGGCCGATCTCCCGCTCTCGGAACTCGCGCCGCTCGCCTACGAAATGGGCTATGACGGCTTGGAACTCGCTTGCTGGGGCGACCACTTCGACGTGGACGCCGCCGCTTCCAGCAAGACTTATGTGAAGGAAAAGTGGGAGCTTCTGGCAGACCACGGTCTCACTTGCTACGCCATTTCAAACCACCTCGTCGGCCAGGCGGTGTGCGATCTCATTGATGAGCGCCACAAGTCGATCCTTGCGCCCGATGTCTGGGGGGATGGTGATCCGGAAGGCGTGCGCAAGCGTGCGGCCAAGAAAATGATCACCACGGGCAAGGCGGCGCGTGCGTTTTTCAATGCCAAGCCCGGGCGCGACGGGAAGGATGAATTCCCTGCGGTGGTGAATGGTTTCACGGGTTCGTCGATCTGGCATTCCATCTATGCCTTCCCGCCGACCTCGCAGGAGTATTACGAAAAAGGTTTCAAGGATTTCGCCAAGCGTTGGCTGCCGATTTTGGATGCGTATGAGAAGCTGGATGTGAATTTCGCGTTGGAAGTGCATCCGACGGAAATCGCCTTTGACATTGCTTCGGCGCAGCGGGCCCTCGCAGCGGTGGGGAATCACAAGCGTTTCGGCTTCAACTACGATCCTTCACACTTGGGATACCAGGGAGTGGACTATGTGAAATTCATCCGCGATTTAGGAAGCCGCATTTATCACGTTCACATGAAGGACGCGTGGTGGAATCATGGCGACGGCTCGGTCGGTGTTTTCGGCGGGCACACAAATTTCGGCGACGCACGGCGTTTTTGGGATTTCCGTTCCCTCGGTCACGGCGACATCGAGTTCGAGGATATCATGGTGGCGCTCAACGACATCGGGTATCGCGGGCCGCTTTCCGTGGAGTGGGAAGACATCCGGATGGACCGGGTGCACGGTGGGGAAGAGGCAGCCGCATTTGTGCGGAGCGTGGATTTCCCGTCGAGCAATGTCGCGTTCGACGCGGCCTTCGATAAGTCGAATCAGTGATTTGACCTCCGCCTCCGCAGTTCGGCTGCGGAGGTGGGTGTCGGGAAATTTCGTCACAGATCAAACAAACGCGGCATGGTTTCATGCCGCGTTTTTGCGTGGGGACGCTCGGCTCATTGAGACGCTTCGAGAGATTTTAGGTATTGTGACTTCAGAGTGATCGACTCGATGTGGGATTGGTGGGCGAGCGGGGCGGATTGCTCGATTTTCAGGCGTTGTGAAATTGCCTTCTCCTCGGCTTGGGCAAAGGCGGCGGCTTCTTGTGAGATGCGGATTTCCACGGCGGCGAGCGTGGCGCAGATTTCCGCGTGATGCGCGGGGGCGAGGTCGCGTGTTTCTAAGTGCGTTTTCAGTTGGTCCGCCTCGCTGCGTTTCGAGTTGAGGCGCGCGGCTTGGGTGGTGATGGCCTCGGCATCTTGGGTGAACTCAAGTTGGCTTTCTTCCACGGTGACGGCTTGTGCGTCGGCAGCCCTGCGGCTTTCCAAGGCGCGTGTGTTGATTTCCGCAGCCGTCCAGCGTTTGAGGGCCGCGCTCAATTGGGTGACTTGAGTCTGAGCGGCGGCCTCGGCGGGGCTGGGGGATTCGGTGAGTTTTTTCAGGTCGCCAGCGAGTTGCTGGAGGCGAGTGGCGATCGGAGGCGGGTTGGATAGAATTTCGCCAAGTGATTGGCCATCTGTGGTTTGAAAAACGCGGATGTGGCCTTGGGCGTCGGCGACGAATGCGCGTTTGCCCTCGGAGTCAAGGGCGACGGCGGTGGGAAGGGCGGGGAGGTTTTGGGCGAGATCGCGTGCGTGGCTGAAGTCAGGCTTCCAAAGTTTCAGCTTGAGATCGCGCCCGGCGGTGAGCGATGCGCCGTCGCGTCCGAAGGCAAATGCGGTGACTCCGCCGGTGTGAGCCGCGTTTTTCTTGAGTTCGCTGCCGCCATTCATCTCCCAGTAGAGCACATTTCCGTCGGCCGATGCGCTGGCAAGGACGTTGGAGTCTGGGCGGAAGGCGGTTGCGGTGATGGCGGCTTGGTGGCCGCGGAGCGTGTGGAATTCGTTGCAAGACTCGCTTTCCCAAACCCAGAGGCCGCCGTTGCGGTCGCCGCTTGCAAGCAGCACGCCGTCGGGTGAGAGATCGAGCGTGGTGATCCAATCGGTGTGTTTTTTCACAGATTTCACGAGGTCGCCGGTTTCTGTGTTCCAGAGTTTGAGGAGTCGTGAAGGGCCGCCGGTGGCGATGAAGTCGAAGCCGGGACGAATGTCTGCGGCGAGGACGCTGTCGAATTCCTTGCCCACGGTGAGGAGGCGCGAGCCAGTGGTGATGTCAAAGGTGACGGTGAGACCGGATTTTCCAGCGACTCCGCCGCCGACGACGAGGTAGCGGGCGTCAGGTGTGAAGTTGAGGGCGACCGGCTCGCCTTCGGGAAATGGCAGAATTCCAACGAGTTCCAGCGTTTCCGTGTGATGCAGTAAAATTTGGCGCTGCGCGGTGACGGCGAGGAGCGGTGCCCACGGAGACGCGGCGATGGCGCGGATGGCGGAGGGTCTCGCGGTGACCAGCGGTGGCTCGAGGAGGAGGTGCTCGGGCATGGGTGGAGGGCCGTCGGGCTTGGCGGCGGGATCAGAGCGGAGGGCCGTTTCAAACTTCGGCTTGCTCGGTTTGCGCGCGCTTGAGGACTTATTTTCAAGCAGGCCGCCTTCGATCCACTTTTTCAAGAGGCTGATTTGGTCGGCAGAGAGCTTGTCACCTTCGGGCGGCATGACCGGTTCTGCGGAATGCTCGACCACGGCAATGAGTGAGGAGGCGAGGTCGCCGGGCTCAACGATTTTACCGCCGGAGCTGCCTTTGAGAGTGCCGCTGAACGATGATAGATCGAGGCCGCCCTTGGCCTTGTCCGGGTTGTGGCAATTCAAGCAAGCTTGCTGAAATAGGGGAAAAACGTGGTCGTCATAGCTCACCTTTTCCTGGGAAAGCCCGATGGAAGAGGTGGAGATGAGGATGAGCCAGGCTTGCCGCATACGCGAGATGGAGGTGGGTTGGACCCCTT
>JBEGOB010000036.1:0-9654 GCA_041182265.1 Verrucomicrobiota bacterium
CTGAATTTTCGAAAATCGGCACACGGCTCGACATCGAAGTCCGTGGGAAGAAATTTCCTGCAGAAGTCGTCAAAAAACCATTTTATCAATCCAATCCAACATCATCCAAATGACACCATCCGATTTGCTATTTGCCACCTCCCATGAATGGGTCCGCCTCGAGGGCGACATTGCGACCGTCGGAATTTCCGACCATGCGCAGGAAGAACTAACAGACGTCGTATTCGTTGAGTTGCCAGATCTTGGTAAAGCGGTGGATGCTGGAGATCCGACGGCGGTGGTGGAGTCCGTCAAAGCAGCCAGCGACATTTATGCGCCGATGGGTGGTGAGGTTGTGGAAGTGAACCCGGAGGTCGAAAATGATCCATCGCTTGTGAACACCGACCCGTATGGCAAGGGCTGGATTTTCAAACTGCGGGTGAAAAACTCAGCGGAAGCGGCTTCACTGCTTGATGCGGCGGCCTATGAGGCGCACATCGGCTGATTTTTTGCGGGGCGAGTGTGAGTTTTTCTTGCTGGGCAGCGTGCGGGGGATTATCCACCGCACGTCGTTTCACTTCCCACTCAGTCACTCGCTCTGAAGAAGTTTTTCCAGTTCCTGTTAGTTTCTCTCGGCTGCCTTCATTTGATAGGCGGGCCATACTCGATGATGCAGGTGTATGCTTGGGCGGGGATGCTGGTCACCTATTCGCAGGATGACGGCTTATTTCAGGCGGCCAAAGACACCTTCAGCGGTGAGAAACCGTGTGGGTTGTGCCATAAAATCGCCGCAGCGCGAGATGTTGAAAATGAAAGTCCGCAACCCTTGGCCCCGCTGTCCAAGGGCTTTTCCGCGAAGCTCTTGCAGGAGATGATTCCGGCTGGTGAGATTTGTTTGATTTTCCCGCGCGCCAGCGTGTTGCCGCAAGCGGTTTTTGCCGTGCGGCATGAGCGGCGTGGGATTCTAGCGGCCACGCCGCCTACGCCTCCGCCGCGCCTGCGCGCGTGATCCGTGCCGGAGTGTTTGATTCCGAATCCGTGCCGTAGGGGCGCGGTTGGGTTTGATAGGAACGTGTGATGCGCTGATGCGTGCCTGCGTTCCGCCACCACTGGCGCGTGCCTGCGTTCATTCCTGCGTGTGCTCCGTTCGTTCACGGGGCGTGGGAACCTTGGCCGGACGGCTTGTCCAGGCCCTTTGTCGATGCGCGTTTGCCGTCGCGTGATTCACGGCTGTGTCCTGTTTACCCATTTATGAAAATTCCGTCTTATTCCCGACCTGGGTTCACCATGGTCGAGCTCCTCGTGCTTGTGGCCATCGTGGCAAGTCTCGTCGCCGTTGCCGCTCCATTTGGGCGGAGCATGGTGATGCGGAGCCGCGCGCTGCATTGCAATCAGAACCTGCGTCAGATCGGCGCGGCCTGCATGCTGTATGCGGGAGATCATCACATGAACCTGCCGCAAACCACGCACCAGCGGTCAAAGGGCGGCAAGTCGTGGTCCATCACCTTGCAGCCGTATGCGGGCGGCAAGCTCAGTTTCAAGTGCGCGGATGATCCGGTTGAGTCGCGGAGCTACACGTATGTGATCAATGATTTCCTAACACCAAATCCGTCAGGTGCGCCATTTTTGAACTATTCGATCTTAGCGAAAGTTGAGCGCCCGGCAGCCACCTTCATGATTGCGGAAGCCTCTGCAAACTATCGGAATTCCGATCATTTTCATTTTTCGCCGTATCATGGCGGACAGATTCCGCCGGAGGTTTTTGAGTTTCAGGTGGCGACGGGCGGCCATGACGGCAAGGCGAATTACTTGTTTGCGGATGGTCATGTCGAGATCCGCTCGCAGCGCGAGGTTCGCGATCTTCTGCGTGCTTCCAACTCGGTTTTTGTCGATCCCACACTTCGTTAAATTCATGAAAAATTCATTCAACTGCCTATCCATCTTTTTTCTAGCAACAAGCAGCAGCCTTCTGGCGCACAAGCACTTCGCGGTGGGGATTGTCGATCTCGATGCGAACGGTGTTGCCGATGCTGGAGAGCCGTTGCGTTTCGTGGATACGACGCCGGTGGGCAAGATTTTCCGATTGTTGCCGCGGCCTGTCGGGCAGGTTTGTGGAGGTTACTACATGTTGGATGAGAGTGTGCGCACTTTGCATCCGACGGATGCTTTTTCGATCATTGCCTTGTCGAATGGAGAATATGAGGAGCTTGGCGAGTTTCACGCGCATACCGGGGCATGGATTTGGGCGGAGATCACGCAAGTGAGAGGCCCCGCGGGTGCAAATTTCGGGTTTTGGGATAGCTACCATGCGAGCAACTCCGACACACCGAGTGTGTCGTTTTCCACTCAGGAAGAGACGACAAGTCATGCGTTTGTGATCAGTGAGGGCATCGATGATGGGATGGAAGATCCGTCGGGGCATATTCATGGGCGGGCGTGGACGGCGGATCGACCGGGCGATTATTTCGTGAGCATCCGTTTGGTGGACCTAAGCAGCAGCGGTCCCGGTGGCGGGCCGTGGCATTTGCCGAGTGAGACCTATATCTTTCATTTCAAGGCTGGGCCGGACTTTCAACCGGTGAGTGCCCGCGTGCCCGGAGTGGGGCAGGTGCTGACATGGCCGAGTCAAATGGGAATTTGGGATCCCTATCAGAAGGGCATTGAGTTCACAGTTGAGCGGAGCACGTCCCTGCACGGTGACGAGTGGCAGCCGATTGGAAGGGTGGTCGGTGGCATTGAGGATCGTGCGACCTTCATCGATCCGATGCCGCCGGCGCAGAAAGCTTTCTATCGACTTTCCTATGGCTGGTCACGCCCTTGAGCGTGGCGGCTTGAATTGAAATTTCCCTGTGAAATAGAACAAAAAATACAAAACAAAAACTATGAATCATTATCAAAAAACATGGATGATTGCCTGCGTCTTGTTCGCTAGCGCTTCGGCGAATGGCCACACCAGCTACGGTGGGACAGCGCGTGATTTGGGGCCGGTGGTGAGTGGCGTGAGCGGAGCCATCACGGGAACAAGTGTGGCGAGTCCTTACTTCAAAACCATCAACACTGGGCAGACGGTTGGCAGCAATTTCGGTTGGGCGGCGGGAACGGATGCTGATTTGTTAGGTGATGCGCATCACATCAAGGCCTATCGGTTCACCTTGGGTGAAGCGGCGTGGGTGAAGCTTGAGGTGTCCAGTGCGGCGCGTGGCACTGGGCTTGAAGAGTTTTTACCGGGCTTTTCCCTGTATTCAGGATTGTTGCACACCAGTGGTGGTTCAGACTACGACACGTCAGCGATCACGCTTGCTTACTTGGCGACGCTGAGCGGGACGCAGCCGAAGCACGGCGCGTTCAATGCCTTGGGAGATTGGAAAATGGGCAACGATTCCGGGACTAGCTTTGCCGATCTATCCGAGCTGAGTTATCTTGGAAATGCGGCGGACGGCAGTTCTAGCAACTATGGGACGGCGGCAGGCATTCAAGGAGACGGCGTGGCGGATGGTCGCGTGGAGGGCTCCTTTTGGTTGGCGGCGGGAGACTACTCCGTGATGATCGGCGGGGCGGATCGCGGCGGAAGCGACGTGGCTGGAACCTACGGGATTGACGTTTCACTGACGGTGATTCCCGAGCCGTCGTTCAGTGTGCTCGTTGCGGTGGCGGCCTGCGGACTGTGTGTCCGCCGCCGCCGTGCTTGAGCCGTTTTGCGGTTTATTCAGAGAGAGTCGGGGCGGGCTTCTTGCCCGTCTCGATGCCTTTGAAGAGTCGGAAAAGATCGCTGTCCGAGGTGAAAACCATCGTCGTCTCCTTGTTGAGCGTTTTGGAGTAAGTTTCCAGAGTTTTTACAAACTGATAGAAGTCTGCGGCGGAGGCGCTTGAGTTGTAAGCGGAGGCATAGATGCCAGTGGCTTCCGCATCTGCTTTGCCCTTGATTTCCTGTTCCTTGCGATAGGCACCGGATTGGATGGCGAGGAGATCGCGTTCCTTTCTGCCGAGAATTTTCGCAGCTTCACCGGCGCCTTCCGAGCGGAAGCGATCGGCGATTTGTTGGCGCTCCGAATTCATGCGGGCGTAGATTTTCTCGATGACGCCGCCTTTGTAGTTGATGCGTTTGAAGCGGACGTCGAGGAGTTCGATGCCCCATGAGCGGACTTTCGGTTGGGCGGCGGCGAGGATTTGCGAGTCTAGGGTATTTCTGCCGAAGCGGATGGGTGCGAGCAGACCGAGGTTCGAGTCTGCGGCGATGAGTGATTCATCGCGGAGAGGCTTGCGTTCCTTGTTGCTGCGGATCACCTCGATCAGGTCATTGGAGGCGATGACCGTGCGGGTTTCGCTGCCAATGATATCGTCGAGGCGAGAGAGCGCGCTGCGCTCGTCGCGGAGTTTTTCAAAGTAGGTTTTCGGGTCTGAGATGCGCCAGCGAGCGAATGTGTCCACTGAGATGTAAAGCTTGTCGCGAGTGGGCATTTCCGTGGCGGGACCGTCCCAGGCGAGGATGCGTTTCTCGATGCGGTTCACCTGTTGGATGAAAGGCTTTTTGAAATGCAGGCCAGCCTCGTTTTTTTCCGGGTCGGAGTTGATTGGGTCGCCGACGGGTTTGCCGAATTCCGTGATGAACACCTGCTCGGTTTGGTCCACGGTGAAGATGCTGGCGTAGAGGAAAACGGCCCCCACGGCAACGATGATGAGAAAGAGAATTGATTTCATGTTAGGAAAAAGGTGGAGGGGAAATTATTTGAGATTCAGGAGAGGGAGAAACTGCTTTGCGTCCTCGTCGAGAATGATTTTGGAGCCGAGCTTCGGCAGCACCTCGTTCATGGTTTCCAGATAGAGCCGTTGTTTTGTGATGGCGGGAGCCTTGTCGTATTGAGTGAGGAGTTCCTTGAAGCGAGCCACGTCGCCCTCGGCCTCGTTGACGCGTTGGACGGCGAAGCCCTCGGCACCGGAGATGCGTTGGTCGGCCATGCCCTTGGCGCGCGGGATGACTTTGTTATACTCGCCGTTGGCTTCGTTGATCAATTGCTCGCGTTCTTGTTGGGCGCGGTTCACCTCGTCGAACGAGCGTTGGACTGGACCGGGCGGATTGACGTTTTTGAGTTGGATCTGTTCCGCAGTGACGCCCATGTTGAGACCTTCCAACAGGATTTTCAGTTGGAGGAGGCTTTCGGTTTCGATTTCCGTGCGGCCGATGGTGAGCACCTCATCCACCGTGCGGTCGCCGATGATTTCGGACATGACGGCTTCTGAAAGATCGCGCAGGGTGAGGCCGGGATTGCGGACTTCAAACAGATAGGCTTGGGGTGAAGAGATGCTGTATTGGACGATCCACTCGACTTGAGCGGCGTTGAGATCGCCGGTGACCATGTCGCGTTCCAGTTCAGGAGTGGGGCTGACTTGATCGAGCGAGGTTGCGCCAGGGGTGGTGAAGCCGAATTCCAGCTTCAGTTGTCGGCGGACAGGGACGATGGTCGCCGTATCGATGCCGAAGGGGAGTTTGAAGTGCAATCCGGGAGCGGCGATGCTTTGAAATCTGCCGAAGCGTTGGACGACGGCCTCGGATTCAGGAGAGACCGTGTAGTAAGAGGAGAAAAGGCCGATGAGAGCGAGGACGGCGACGGGAACGGTGATGATCCATCTGGGGGAGAAATTGAAGTTAGGCGGGAAAAAATTCACGGTATTGAGTGGTGGTGGTTTCATGGCGGGAAGTGATTGGCATGCCAAGCTAGAGAGGAATCTGGGCTTGGAAACTCTCAAATTGCGAGTTGTGAGATTTGCGAGTGTTTGAGGCTGCGTATTGTTTGAGGATTCCTGATGATTCGCTTTGACGAAATAAGCGTGTTTCCGTAGTGATTTTGGGCATTGCACTATGAAATGTCCCCGTTGCGTCCAACGAATCCACCGAGCGGCTGCGAGTTGTCCGCATTGTGGATTTTCGATGGTGGATGTGGATGCGAGGTTTGGGGGCGGAGAGTTGAGGTTGAGGTGTTTGACGGATCGAGCGGGGATTTTGCGGCGGAGTGACCGGCAGCGGGTTGAGGCGGCGATGGAGAAATTCGCCCGGAGATTTCCGCAAATTTTTGTGGCGGTTTATACCGGGGGCTTGGGAGAGATTGCGCACATGCGACAGTTCGGGTTTTGGTTGCTCAATCGTTCTGCGTTTGAAGATGTCCCCTTGGAGAAGCCGAATGAGGCGGGGATTTTGTTGACGATCGATCCAGAGAGCAAGGCGGCGGGGATTGTTTTTGGGTATCTGTTGGATGCGTATTTGGATGAGGCGGATACCTTTGAGTGCTTGTCGCGTGCGCATGCCTATTGGTTGGAAGGGCGTTATGCGGATGGGATTTTGAAGTGCTTGGTGCATTTGGAGTGGATTCTGTGCAAGCGGAGCCGACAGGCGCGGCGAGATCCGGAGTCCTTTGAGAAAAAGGTCGTGCCACAAGCGCGAGGTGGGGATGCGGTGCGGAGGATGCGGGCGGGGCACCGGGCTGCTGCGAGTGAGAGCAAGAGCGAGCATGAGGAGGTGGGCCGATGAGATTTGCATGCGTGGCGGCGCTGTGGGTGATGCTTTGTGGGCTTGTGCTTGCGGTTGAGGAAGCGGTGGTGGCTGCGGATGCGCCCGAGGCGGCCTTGTCCGTGGTGAATGAGTTTTTAGAAATTGATGGGAAATTTCACGATGCGTATCTCCGCGAAAAGCCGGAGACGTTTTTGGTGGATCCGCAGGGTTTGTTGAGCGCGGCGGACTCTCGCGAGCGTTTGGAATTTCTCGATTATCACGCGAGTGACTCGTCGGTGGATTTTTATGTCTATATCATCGGCGGAGACCAGCGCTTGCCGGATGGTGAGAGTGGCGAGGGTCTTGTGAGTCGTTTTTTTGATGCAGGGCGACCGGTGGTGCTGGTGTGTTATTACTTGGGTGCGCCGAAGCGGGCGACGGTGCATTTCAGTGCGGCGTTGAGCGGGGCGATTTCTGTGGCGGAGCAGCGGCGTGCGTTAGAGAGTTGCGTCATGCAGGCGATGGAGCGCGTGCAGCCGTTTGAGCAGTTCGAGAAATTTCTCATTCAGATGTCGATCCGGATTTATTGGATGGAACGATTGGTCGCGGGAGAAGTGTTGGAGAGCGAAGGAGAGGCGGCGGATGCGGGCGTGGGAGAAGTGGCCACGAAGGAAAGCGCGAAGGGCGATGAGCGGTTTGGGAAAATCCTAGGATGGGTTGAGCCGTATTGGTTCCCGATTGGCTGGTTTGGCGGAGGGATTTTGGGCTTGGGCTTGATGATTCGGTGGCGGCGAGTGCGAGCGCGGTATCGTTTTCCGGAGTTTGAGATTGAACCTCGCTTAGGGGGAGCGCATGCGGCGGGCGTGGGCGCGGTGATTTCCTTCGCCAATGCGGCGGTGCCGCCAGCCTCACAGCGTGACCAAGTGCCGGAATACATGCGGCGCGCATGATTGCGGAGTGCTCAGGCGTTTTCTAACTGGATGAGGCTTTCGATGTCCGCAGGGGTGAATTCCGCGCCTTTGAGGCGGAGGAGTGGTTGGCCGTTGTGAGTGGGTTTGGCCGGTTTGCGGACCCACTCTAAGATCCCGATGAGGGGTTTTTGGTGGTTGAGGAGTGAGACGCAGACGCGGCGACTGAGGATGATGCCCCAGCGGGTCTCGAAGGCTAACTTTTCAGCGTCCAGTTCTTCACGCCACTTTCGATATCCGTCTTCTGAGGTCTTGCTGTCGAAATTGAATTGGCCTTGATCAAAACTCATGGGCGGGTGAGTTAAAATTTGAAAAATTTCAGGGAAGGAGCGAGCGGATTGCCTCGCCGGTGGCTGGACAGGGAAGGATGAAATCGGCGCTTGGATGAAATGCGGCGACTGCCTCACGCAAGGCTTCTCGGACGGAAATGGCAAGCATGAATGGCGGCTCACCGACGGCCTTGCTGCCGTGGATGGTGCTGGCTTGGGTGGCTTCGCTGAGCAGTGCGACTCGGAAATCCGGCGGCGCGTCGCTGAAGGCTGGGATGGCGTAGGTGCTCGCACTGTGGGTGAGCAGTTTGCCTGCGGGATTCCATTTCAGTTCTTCCGAGGTGAGCCACCCCATGCCTTGGATGAAGCCACCTTCGATCTGGCCGCGGTCGATGGCGGGGTTGAGCGAGTCCCCGACGTCATGGAGAATATCGACGCGGCGGACGCGCGATGTGCCGGTGTATCCGTCGATTTCCACCTCGCTGACGGCGGCTCCAAATGCGTAGTAATGGAAGGGCTTACCCTTGCCGACGGACCAGTCCCAGTCGAGATCGGGAGTTTTATAAAATCCCGCGGCGGATAGGTGAATGCGGTGGGTGTAGGCGGCGGCTGTGAGTTTTTCAAAAGGAATCGAGTTTCCAAGTGAGTCATGGGCGAGTCCGTCTAAAAAATGAATTTCGGATTCTTGGCAGTTGAGGATTTCCGCGGCTAGAGGTGCGAGGCGCGCGCGGAGTTGGCGGCAGGCATCAGCGACGGCCATGCCGTTGAGGTCCGAACCTGAGCTGGCGGCGGTGGCGGATGTGTTAGGAACTTTGTCGGTGCGAGTGTGCATCAGGCGGATCCGCGAGGCGGGGAGGCCGAGCTCGCGCATGGTGATGCCAAGAATTTTGGTGTGGAGGCCTTGGCCCATTTCGGTGCCGCCGTGGTTCACTTGCACGGAGCCGTCGGCATAGATGAGGACGAGCGCGCCGGCTTGATTGTAGTGCTTGAGCGTGAAGCTGATGCCGAACTTCACTGGAGTGATGGCGATGCCGCGCTTGGTGTGGGGGTGGTCGGTGTTCCAGGCGCGGATGGCGGCGCGGCGCTGGGTGAAGGCGGACGATTCTAGCAACTCATGCCAGATGCGGATGTTGCGGTTGTCGGTGATTTCCTCGCCGTAGTGGGTGGTGTTCGTCTCGCCGGATCCATGATAGAAATTCCGTTGGCGGACTTCTTCCGCGGGGAGGCCGAGGCGCGTTGCGATGCGGCCGATGATTTCCTCGATGACGAGCATGCCTTGCGGGCCGCCGAAGCCGCGGAAGGCGGTGTGCGAGGTGACATTGGTTTTCGCGACTTGGCCACGGAAGCGGACGTGGGGAATGTGGTAGGCGTTGTCGAGGTGGAAGAGAGCGCGGTCGTTGACGGGGAGCGAGAGGTCGAGTGACCAGCCGCCGTCGGAGGTGAGCGTGATTTCCGCGGCGTGGAGTCGGCCGTCCGGGTGATGACCGATTTTGTATTGGGCGAGGAATGGGTGGCGCTTGCCCGTGGATTCCATGTCGTGGTCGCGGTCGAGTTGGAGGCTGACGGGGCGACCGGTGATGAGCGCGGCGAGTGCGACGATGGCGGCGGGTGAGTTGGCCTGAGTTTCCTTTCCGCCGAAGCCGCCGCCCATGCGTGGTGCCTCGACGACGACGTGGTTTCTCGGTAGGTCGAGAATTTCCGCGATGATCGTTTGGACCTCGGACGGGTGTTGAGTGGAGCTGCTGACGTGGACACCGCCCTCGCCGTCCGGTTCTGCCCAGGCGGCTTGAGTTTCCAGATAGAAATGGTCCTGACCGCCGATGTGCAGCTCGCCTTCAAGGATGAGCGGGCACTCGAGCATGGCGGAATCCAGCGCACCACGGGTGAGGAAGTGCGGCTCGGTGTGGAAGGAATTTTCCGCGATGGCTTGGGCGATGCCGAGGATGGGCGGGAG
>JBEGOB010000037.1:0-13972 GCA_041182265.1 Verrucomicrobiota bacterium
TGCACGATTTTTTGGATTGGTGAGCAACCGACGGCGCGGAACCCGACGCCGAATTGCAAGTCATCGTGGGATCAAAATTGGGCGCGAAATTTCGGGGGGTATGATGACCCGAATCCAGTGAACCGGATTGCGAACCATAACACCGGCGAGTTTCGGCCGAGGGCCTTTGTGCCCAAGCTCAATCCATTTTACTTGGCCCTACCTTACAACGACGTCCTCGGGTGGAATCGGCACAAGCCCGAGGCGTCGAGGGTGATTCCGTGGTTCGGTCGCATGCGGCCGGCTCCCGGAAAAACGGTTTGCAAGGGGCGCTGGGTGCAAATTTACAATGGCAGCCGCAGTTGTTACGGTCAGTGGGAGGATTGTGGCCCGTGGGAGACGACGGATTGGGAGTTCGTCTTTGGAAATAAGCCGCCGAAGACCAAGCAGAATGGCGCGGCGGGCATCGATTTATCGCCGGCGATCCGTGACTACCTAGGGCTCAAGTCTGGGCAGAAAGTCCACTGGCGTTTCGTCGAGGCGGCGCAGGTGCCATACGGTCCATGGAAGAAATACGGTGGAGAGATGCCCGCCAGTGATGACCCGACCTTGCTTGCCCAGCAGAAATACCTCGAATATCTCAGGAAACTGCGTGACCAAGAATTCCAGAAAAAGTCGATCCGTGAGTTGCAGAATTGAACTTGCGCGCCATCCGCAGCGCGTCTTGTGGATTGATGGAAATTCCGGCTTGCCGAGGAATAACCGTTCATTCTTCTTGACTCAGTTTCCGGCCAACCCTAAATCGCCGCTCCCAAACGAACTTTTACCTCTGATTCCCATGGCCAACGCACAAGTTATTCTCAAAGAAAAAATCGAAGGCCTTGGTGCCGAAGCTGATGTTGTCAAAGTCCGCGCAGGCTACGCCCGGAATTTCCTGATTCCACAAGGCAAGGCGTTTGAAGCGAGCCGCTCGAATCTCCGCCACGTTGAGGCGCTCAAGGTTGAGCGTTCACGCCGCGAAGCTGAAGAGCTCGTTGCATTCCAAGAATTGGCCACCAAGATTTCCAAGCTCAAGCCGAAGTTCGTCCTCTCCACTGGACAAGGCGGCAAGGCATTCGGTTCCGTCACCAGCATCGACATCCACAAGGAACTCGAAGCAGCTGGCATCGTCATCGACCGTCACGCGATCGAGCTCGACAAGCCAGTCAAGAAGTCCGGCAAGACCGAAGTTCAAATCCGTCTTCACCCACAAGTCACCACGACGCTCATCATCTCGGTGGACGCTGGCGATGTCGAGGAAGCCTGATTTCCTCGGAGCGATCTTAATTTAATCGAAAAGCCCCGGTCCGCAGCAGTGGACCGGGGCTTTTCTGTGTGGAGAATTACTTGGGCGATAGCCTGATGGATGGGGAGAGTTCCACAAAGTGCGAAAACTCCAAGGGCGATGAGGGAATCACGCCATTGGAGTTTTTGCGCGGATTGTGAACGGAGTCCGGACCCGAGTCTCAGAGGCGGGCCAAGATGGCATCGCCCATGGCGGCGGTGCCGACTTTGATCTCGCCAGCTTGGCTGGTTGCGATGTCACCGGTGCGGAATCCGTCGGCGATGGTTTTGGCAACGGCGGCCTCGATGGCGTCAGCGGCTTCGAGTTCTCCGAGGGAGAAGCGCAGGAGCATGGCGAGTGAGAGGATTTGTGCGATCGGGTTGGCGATGCCTTGGCCGGCGATATCTGGGGCTGAGCCACCGGATGGTTCATAGAGGCCGAAGTAGAGGCCGTCTTCACGTTGCTTGCCTAACGAGGCGGACGGCAGCATGCCAAGCGAGCCAGAAATCATCGCCATTTCATCGGATAGAATATCGCCAAAGAGATTTTCAGTCACGAGCACATCGAAAGAGCCTGGGCGTTTGATGAGCTGCATGGCGGCGTTGTCCACATACATGTGTGAGAGTTGGACTTCGGGAAATTCCTTGGAAATCTCGATGACGGTCTCGCGCCAGAGGACGGAGGATGCAAGGACGTTCGCCTTGTCCACCGAGAGAAGTTGTTTTTTCCGGCCCATTGCCGCCGTGAAGGCGACGCGTGCGATGCGCTGAATTTCGCTTTTTTGGTAAACCATGGTGTCGAACGCGACAGGCTCGCCGTTGCGTTCTTCGCGGCCTTTCGGTGTGCCGAAGTAGATGCCGCCCGTCAGTTCGCGGACGCAGAGGACGTCGAAGCCGTCTGCGATGAGTTCCTGTTTGACAGGTGATGCGTGGGTGAGGGCGGGTAGGCAAACTCCGGGGCGCAGATTGGCGAAAAGGCCGAAGTGTTTGCGCAGCGGGAGAAGGGCACCACGCTCGGGTTGGATGTCAGGTGGCAAGGATTCCCACTTGGGGCCGCCGACGGAACCAAAGAGGATTGCGTCTGCCGCTTCGCTAGCGGCGACGGTTTCCGGCGGGAGTGGGTGGCCGGTCGCGTCGATGGCCGCGCCTCCGACTAGGTGCTCGGAGCGAGCTGCCGTGAAGCCGAATTTGAGCTCTACGGCGTCGAGAATGCGAAGGGACTCGGCCATGACTTCTGGGCCGATGCCGTCTCCGGCGAGAATCGTGATGCGGTGACTGCGTGACATGCGCGAGAAAATGACGGTCCGCCCGGCGCGTGGCAAGTGTGCAAATCCAGTCGCGGGGGATTTAAGTGATGATCTGTGAACCGCATGCAGAGCCGAGATGCGGCGGCCCTGTGCCTGAGATCTCACGTTTTGGCGTTTTGTGGAGGCCGTCCGGTCTAGCGGAGTGGACAATTGGATAAAACTGCGCAGGGTGATGGCTCGATTGAGACTGCGATGAAAAATTGCCCTTATTGTGCGGAGGAAATCCAAGATGCTGCGATTAAGTGCAAACACTGCGGCGAGTTTCTAGATGGAGCCTCTCCAAGGGCGCGCCCAGTGCCGCCCGCCTTGCCGGAAGACTCGCTTGAGTGGTATTTCAAAACGCCGTTTATCGTGCTCATGTTTATGACTTTTCCGCCATTGGCCGCGCCATCGGTGTGGCTGCATCCAAGGTGGAACCGCTGGGTGAAAAGTGGCATCAGCTTGGCGATCGTCGGGTGCAGTGGTTTGGCTTACCTCGCTTTTCGAAGTTTCCTAATCAAGCTTGATGAGGTGTTGCGGATTCTCAACGACCTCGGTGCTTAGCGGTAGGTGAGTGGTTTTGGCCTGAGAGGATGCGCCGTTGTGTGGGGCTGCCAGCGAACGGAATGGTGGAAATGCGCTTTCTTTGGGTTCATCTCCAGTTCAGGTTCGTTGGGTAGAGTGAGGCCGAACTTATGAAAATTCTCGTTGTGGAGGACAATGACCGCTTGCGGAAGTCGGTGATCGAATATCTGCGCGATGAAGGGTTTGCTGCGGATGCAGTGGCGGATGGTGAAGAGGCATTGCACCGGGCTCAGGAGTGGGATTACGACGTCTTGGTTTTGGATGTGATGATTCCCGCGCCGGATGGATTTGAAGTGCTGAGGCGTTTGCGCGCTGCAGGAAAGACCGCGCCGGTCATCATGCTGACAGCGCGCACGCGACTGGAAGATCGGTTGCATGGATTGAACCATGGAGCGGATGACTACATGACCAAGCCGTTTGAGTTGTCGGAGTTGGTGGCGCGTATCCGCTCGCTGGTGCGGCGTGCGCGGCACGCACCGAATCCGAGAATTCAGATTGGCGCCTTGGAGATGAATATGGCGGCTAAGTCGATTCTGCTGGCGGGCGAGCGAGTCGACCTAACGGCACGTGAATATGCCTTATTGGAGTTGCTTGCGCTGAGGCGTGACGAAGTGGTGAGTCGGGAGTTTCTTTATGAGCATCTATTTGATGAGCGTGACGAAACGATGTCAAACATGCTGGATGTGTATATTTACAAGTTGAGGCACAAGTTAGGCAAAGGGGTGATCCGGACGCGGCGGGGAATGGGTTATCAAATCGCAGATCCTGCGTCAGGAGATGGGGTGGAAGTGGAGTTGGAGGCATGAAATACTTCACGAACAGCCTGCGTTGGCGGATTGTCGTCTATTACACAACACTGTTGGCGCTGGCGATCGCTGTGGTTTTAGCGTTAGGGCATTGGAATGAAATTCGGCATCGTTCCCAGTTGAGTGCGGCGCGGATGCAGGCGCAGGGCTTGGGCTTGTTGCCATTTTTCTTTCCGCCTTCAGTGGGGCAGGGGCGGCAGCATCGGCCGCTTCGATTGGAGAGGCCGGAATTGGTGAGTCAGCTTGAACGCATGCATGCGGCTGGCGTGTTTGTGCTCGCACTTGATTCAAGTGGCGAGCGGGTTTTCGCCAGTGCGGATTTGCCGCGTGGGTTTTCGCCACCGGTGGAAGTTGCGGATGGTGTGCAGGTGCATGCGCTTGAATATGGCGGATGCTTGGTGACGGAACTGCGGACTCGTCCGGGGCATCGTTTGATTCTTGGAATGCCGATGCGGATTCTGAGGGATGAGGCAGGCAATGCACTGCGGGTTTCCGCTGCCGCAGGAGCGGGCGTTCTGTTGGTGTTGGGTGCGGCAGGTGCCCTGCTAGTTTTCGGAGGCATGAAGCCGGTGTCAAAAATGACTGCGGATGCGCGGAAGATTGCGAATGGGGATTCTGCGGCTCGGCTGGATCCCGCCTTGCAGTCCGAAGAACTGCGAGGACTCAGCGAGGTTCTCAATCAGACTTTTGAGCGCTTGCATGAGGCCTTGCAGCGACAGATTCAGTTCACAGCGGATGCTTCACACGAGTTAAGAACACCTTTGGCAGCCATTCTAGCAGAATGTGAGTTTTCTCTGCATAAAGAGCGCAGTGCGGCGCGCTATCTTGAGACGATCCAGGTGTGTCAGGAGTCTGCGAAACACATGACGAAGCTTGTGGATCGGCTGGGATTGCTTGCCCGCTTGGACTCGGATGATGATTCGCTAGATCTTGAGTCTGTCGAGCTGGCAGATATTGCGCGGCGTGCCTTGGTGTGGGTCGATGCCCTAGCCGCTGCCCATGGAGTGGTCTTGCATCGCGACTTGCACGAGATCCGTGCGGTGGCTGATCCGTTTCGGATGGGGCAGGTGTTGTTAAATCTACTGCGAAATGCGGTGGTTTACAATCGGCGTGGAGGCAGTGTGACCATTCGGAATGGCTTGCACGAGGGATTGGCGTGGTTTGAAGTTGAGGATAGCGGGGAGGGAATCGCTCCGGAGAAATTGGGCCGTGTTTTCGAACGGTTTTTTCGAGCGGATGACTCGCGCAGTTTGCACACTGGAGGGGTTGGCTTGGGTTTGGCGATTTGCAAGGCGATCGCGGAGGCGCATGGCGGAGAAATTCGCGTGGAAAGCGAATGGGGAGTTGGGACGAAATTTCGTGTCGAATGGCCGGTTGGTGCTGTGTGAATCACGATATTTTTTCATGAAGCGTGCCGATTTTTTACTTCGGTTCATTTTCGGTTCAGGTTGCCTATGATAAGGTTCTCTTGAAATTGCACGGGTTTCCGTGGATTCAATTGCCCCCAAGTATTGCAGTCATGATCAAATACCTTCCGATCCTATCCGTTCTCTTCAGTCATGGCATCGCATGTGCGGATCCCAGGATCAGTTCTTGGTTCACTGGTGATTCCGGGCGTTACGCGCGAATCTATCAGACGGTGGCTGCCGAGACATCCGGCAGTGCTTCCACCACATGGAGTCGCGGCACAGGGATTCAACTGGCACCGACGTATGCGGGTGTCAGTGAGATTTCCCACTCGGCTAATTGGGTTTATATTCGAAGCACGGGGTTGGCGGGGCATCTCATGGGGCCATGGTATTTGAATGCGGCGAAGACTCAGAATTTCCCAAATTTTCCGGCGAATACGGCGAAGGTTTATCGAATTCCTCGGAATCCTGTGATTCCGGTGAGCAAGACTTTGACGGGGCTTGGTGCGATTGGCTGCATGGTCAATGGCGTCTCAATGTTTGATATGCGTGACGCATTTTCCTATGTGAGTGCCAGCAATACGGATGCGACACCCGGCAACGGTCTGAGTGGCGATGGGGTTTGGAATCGTGAGGCCTATCATAATGAAAGTATTACATTTGATGCAGCCTATGCCCATCAGGCGGGCAGCAACTATCATTATCATGCGCAACCGATTGGATTGAGGTATCAATTGGGAGATCACGTGGATTACAATTCCGTGACGAACCGCTACATGGAGAGTGGTTTACCGGTGAATCGTCATTCGCCGATTGTTGCGTGGGCAGCGGATGGTTTGCCGGTTTACGGGCCCTACGGTTATTCGAGCCCGCTGGATCCCATGAGTGGATTCCGCCGGATGGAATCGGGTTTCATTTTGCGTGATGGAAGTGAGGGGACAACGGATCTTGTGCAGACGGGAAGGACAAGTTTGCCTGCATGGGCGAGTCGCATTCAGACGATTGCCTTTAAAAATGGACCGGCTGTTGGGGTGAATTATCAATTGGGCCATTATATTGAAGACTATGATTACCGCGGTGATTTGGGATTCACCATGGGTGTTGATTTTGACTTGAATGAATTCAACGTGCGCTGGTGCGTGACGCCCGAGTTTCCATCCGGAACGTATGCCTATTTCACGACGATTCATGAGGATGGAAGTCCTGCCTATCCTTACACTACGGGGAGGCAATACTTCGGCACTCCCAGCGGTGGGATTTCTGGAATCAATGAAACCGTTGAAATTACCTATCGTGGAGGCCCTAACACGGTGGCGCTTGTGGCGCAAACGGAGGTGGAAGATGGGAGTGGCGATGTTACGCTGACGTGGAGTGCGGTGGAGGGTGGAACCTATTTGATAGAGGCCTCCACGGATCTTGTCGCGTGGGAGAGTGTCGGTGCCGCCGTTCTTGCGACTGGAGATGTGGCCGAAAGTGTCGAAGTGGGAGCACAAAACGCGCATGATTCGCGATTCTATCGAGTTTCAAGAAGTTCTCTTGCTGCGTTTGATGCCAATGGATTCAACTACACTTCACTCGGTGGTGGGCTGAGCGCTTTGGCTCCCGGTGGGCGTGCCGCTCGCGGGAGCACCGTTAGCGTGACGATCACGCTGCCGACCCAACCGCCGAATCCGCAGGTGAGTGTGATGCCAAGCAGTATTACGCTAGGAGGTGTGGTTGGAACTTCGATTTCGCGTCCCAGTGCGACGACGGCCAAGGCGAGTTTTATCATTCCCGCCAATGCGCCGACGGGTTTGCAAACCATCGTTGTTGCCTTTCCTGGGCCGTCTTATACCTTAACGAATGCTTTCACTATTGAATGATGAGAATTTTCGGGTTTCATTTCCAGCACCTTATAGTATCAGCCTTCTTAGGAGTGCAGGTTTTTGCTGCACGTCTGGAGGTGGTCATCGAGCCTGTTTTCCGTGGTGAACCGCTGCGGCTTGATTCATTGAGTTATCAGAATACGTCGGGTGAGGTATTTTCTGTGACACGGTTGAGTTACCTACTGAGTGGTTTTGCATTGGAGTGTGAGGATGGTCGGTGGCTTGAAGTGCCTGATCACACTGCATGGTTGGATGCGGGAATGCGGCGCAATGTGTTACGGCTTGAGAATTTGCCGGAGGCGAAATATCGGTCGCTCCGTTTTCATGTAGGGCCGGATGCGATGGCCAATGCTGCGGATCCATCCAAGTTTCCAGCGGGGCATCCGCTCAATCCAAGTCTCAATGGACTTCATTGGAGTTGGCAAGGGGGCTATATTTTCATGGCGGTGGAGGGGCTTTTTCGTGGTGAAGCATCCGATTTTCAAGGCTATGCGTATCATCTTGCCCGAGATGAGAATCGCACACGAATCAGCCTGTGTGGTGAGTTTGATTTGATGCAGGACGCTGCAGTCGTTCTTCATTTTGATCTCGCGACTCTTTTTCATGCACCGCGACCGCTGTCATTTAAAGTTGATGGAGCGAGCACGCATTCGCGCGAGGGAGATCCGATTGCCAAGGCTCTGGTGGCGAACCTTGCGAGTTCCTTTCGGGTGAATCGGAGTGTTTCAGTTCGCAATGCTCCACGTGGAGCGGATGCAGTGGATGCGATTGATATGCCGGAAAAGTTCACCCCTTACCGTTTTGCCATGAGTCGAACATTTCCCGTGCCGGCATTGCCCCGCGACAATCCGTTGATTGAGGAGCGTATCGCTCTTGGAAAGAGGCTATTTCATGAGACGGCGCTTTCGCGTGATGGCAGTATTTCGTGCGCATCCTGTCACCAAGCCGAAGCGGCATTTACCGATCGCTTGCCGTTGAGTGTGGGGATTGATGGACGGAAGAGTGCGAGGAATGCCATGCCATTGTTCAATCTAGCATGGAAGAGCGAGTTCTTTTGGGATGGGCGTGCGAGTTCGCTGCGCGAGCAGGTGCTGATGCCGATTGAAGACCACCGGGAAATGGATGAGTCCTTGGAAAGTGTGTGTGCGAAGCTTGAGTCGTTAGACGAGTATAGGCAGTTGTTTGGAGCTGCCTATCGGTCAAAAGGTGTTAGTGGGGAGAAGATCGCGATGGCGCTTGAGCAATTTTTACTTACACTTGGGGCGCGCGATGCGAAATTTGATCGAGCGCTCCGTGGTGAGCTTGCGCTTTCCGAGATGGAGAGTCGTGGGTTTGAACTTTTTATGACCGAGTATGAACCGCGGACCGGTCAGTTTGGAGCGGATTGTTTTCATTGTCATGGCGGTGCATTGTTTACCGATCATCAATTTCACAACAATGGTCTATCAGGGGGTGATGTTGGACGAGCGGGCGTCACAGGTATGGCGGGGGATCATGGGAAATTCGTGACTCCGAGTTTACGGAATGTAGAGATGACCGCGCCCTACATGCATGACGGTCGCTTTGCCACGCTGGAGGAAGTTCTTGATCATTACAGTGGGGGAGTTCAGCGCAGTGCGACCTTGGATCCAAATCTTGCGAAGCATCCCGCGCCAGGTATTCCGCTTGGGTTGGCTGATAAGGCGGCGCTTGTTGCATTTTTGAAAACCTTGGGTGGAGAGAGCATTGTGAAACCATGAAACTGTTGATTTTTCTGATGATGGCCGCCTTTGCTTGTGCGGGTAACTCGGTTTTACTCATTATAGCGGATGACTATGGAGTTGATGCGCAATCGCTTTACAATCCTGGTGGGACGACCGCGCCGACTCCTAACATCAATGGCTTGGCGGCGGGTGGAGTTCGGTTCACGCAAGCCTATGCGTGTCCGGTGTGTTCTCCGACGCGTGCGGCGATTTTGACGGGACGTTATGGGTTTCGGACTGGGGTGGGCGACGTGGTTTCCGCAGCAAGTGCGCTCACGGCAGCGGAGCTAACGCTGCCTGAGATCATCACACAAAACGGCCAGTTGGGTATTTCCGCAGCATCATTTGGCAAGTGGCATTTGAGCGGCGGCTCTGCAACGGCGGTGAGAAATTTTCCGAATACGATCGGTGGTTGGCCTCACTATGCGGGGGCGACTTCCGGTGTTCTTGGGGACTACATGAGTTGGCAGAAGACGACGAATGGCGTGATTTCCACGAGCCTAACTTATGCGACGAGTGATGTTGTGAATGATGCGGTTGCGTGGATCACTGAGAAGAATCAAAATGGCAGCAAATGGTTGGCTTGGGTTGCGTTCAATGCGCCTCACGCACCGTTTCATGTCCCGCCGGTGAATCTTCATGGTTACGGGGCGAATCTCGGGAGCAATTCATTGAAATACCGTGCGGCGGTTGAAGCGATGGATACGGAGATTGGTCGTTTGTTAGCTGCTGTGAATCCGGCTACGACCGATGTGATATTCATCGGTGACAACGGGACTCCGGGGCAAGTGGTGCAGACTCCGTATGACAGTGCGCATGCCAAGGGCTCGCTTTATGAAGGAGGGACGAGAGTTCCATTCATCATCAAGGGGCCGAGTGTGAGTGCGGGTGGTCGCACGGATGGCTCGCTGGTGCACGTTGTGGATCTGTTCAGCACTCTGTTGGAGATGGCAGGGGTGCCGGTGCCTGCGACGCTTGTGCATGATTCCAAGAGTCTGCTGCCGATTCTGGCTAATCAGGGGGATGGCGCGCGGCGGAGGCTTTACTTGGAGTTGTTCGATGCGTCTGAGGCGAGCGTTGGAGGTCGGGCGCTCCGTGATGATCGTTACAAGTTGATCCGTTTGAACACGGGGGTGGATCAATTTTTTGATTTGTTGGAGAGCGGAGAAGATTCCACCAACTTGCTGGTGAATGGAGTGGCGGCGATGACTGCGACGCGACAGGCGCATTACTATCGGTTGCGTTTTGATCTTGGTGCCTACACCTCGGGAGCGGTGGTTTCACCGTTGAGGTATGGTCGGTCTGAGAGTGAATTCAGCCTTGTGGTGGCTGAGGATTCGGGGACTTCGCAAACCCTGTGGCAGAGCGAGGACTTGGATTTTTGGGTGCCGGTTAGCAATGCCGCGCCGAGTGCGAGCCAAGGTGAGTTGCGATTCACCGTGCCGTTTGCCGGGGCGGGCAAAGGATTTTTTAGCGTGTTGAGCGAGTAGCAGGGCAGGAGGATGTATTGTCCTCCCTGCTCCGGTGGCCGAGGGATTGGAGCTTAGTGAGCCATCGGGCTTTCGCCTGATGCGTCTCCGAGGTGCGAGAGATTTTCCGGGAGGAATTTTTTGAAACGAGTTTTGTCGATGGCTTTCATGTAGGCCTCCTCGGGGGAGATCATGCCTTCGCGAAGTTTGGACCAGATGGATTCGTCCATGAACTGCATGCCTTCGTTTTTTCCGCCGGTGATGACGTCGTAGAGTTTCTGGGTTGCGCCTTCGCGGATGATTGCGGCGACGGCGGGTGTCGCGAACATGATTTCGTGGACGGCGGTTCGGCCGGGTTTGTCCACGCGCTTGCAGAGCAACTGCGCCACGACGCCGCGGAGTGATGCGGCGAGCATGGTGCGGACTTGGGATTGCTGGTTCGCGGGGAAAACGTCGATGATCCGGTCAACGGTTTTGCGAGCGTTGTTGGTGTGGAGTGTTCCGAAAACGAGGAGTCCGGTTTCTGCGGCGGTGAGGGCGAGGGAAATTGTTTCCAAGTCGCGCATCTCGCCGACGAGGACGATGTCCGAGTCTTCGCGAAGTGCGGCGCGGAGTCCATCTGCGAAGGATGGGGTCTGGATGGGGACTTCGCGCTGCGTGATGATCGACTTCTTGTTGCGATGGACGAATTCAATGGGCTCTTCAATCGTGATGATGTGACGGTTGAAGTTGATATTGATGTAGTCGAGGAGTGCGGCGAGGGTGGTGGATTTTCCGGAGCCGGTGGGTCCGGTGACGAGGACGAGGCCTGCGCGCATGTGGCCGAATTCCTTGACGACATTCGGGACGCCGAGGCTTTCGAGAGACGCGATTTCCGTCGGGATGAGTCGGAAAACGGCGGCGAGGCCATTTTGTTGTTTAAGGTAGTTGCAGCGGAAGCGCGAGTCTTCGTCCATTTCGTAGGCGAAGTCGAGGTCGCCTCCTTCGAGGTAGCGTTCGAAGGCGCGAGGGTCGCAAATTTCAGCGAGAAGAGAGCGGAAGGTCTCGCCGTGGAGGACTTCTTGGTCAGGGATGACGGTGACAGCGCCGTGAACGCGAATTTTGGGCATTTGGCCCTCGGAGAGGTGGAGGTCCGAGCCTTTGGTGGCGATCAGGTAGCGGAACAGGGAGTCAATCTTGGCCATTGGAGAGGGAGCGAAAAAGTTTTTGGGTTATGGGAGCGGAGAGCCGTATTGCAGGGGTGTGCAGTGTGAGGCGGGGTGTCGGATGATGGATCAGGACTCGAAAAATGCCTTCATTTGAGTTTTGTCGTCCGAGCGGAAGAGAGTTTCCTCTCTGGAGATGATTCCTTTGACGTAGAGTTGGCGGAGAGACTCATCCATGGTGATCATGCCGACGTTTTTGCCGGTCTGCATGACGCCGGGCAGCATGTAGGTTTTGCCTTCGCGGATGCAGTTTGAGACGGCTGGGGTGTTGACGAGGAGTTCGAGAGCGAGGACGCGGCCGTTGCCGTCAGCCCGAGGGACAAGTTGTTGGGAAAGGATGCCGCGAAGGGATTCCGAGACCATGATGCGGATTTGTTCGCGTTGGTCGGTGGGGAAAACGTCGAGGACCCGGTCAAGTGTGCGGGGCGCGTTGCCGGTGTGGAGGGTTCCAAGGACCAAGTGACCGGTTTCTGCAGCGGTGAGGGCGAGCTGGATCGTTTCCAAGTCGCGCATTTCTCCGACCATGATGACGTCTGGGTCTTCGCGGAGGGCGCCGCGGAGAGCGCGAGCGAAGGACTCGGTGTGTTTGTGGACCTCGCGTTGGTTGACGTGGCAGCCTTTGGATTCGAAAACGTATTCGATGGGGTCTTCGAGCGTGAGGATGTGGTCTTCGCGGTCGCGGTTGATGAAGTCAACGAGAGCGGCGAGGGTTGTGGATTTCCCGGAGCCGACGGAGCCGGTGACGAGGACGAGGCCGTTTTGATAACGGGTGAGTGGGAGGATGTGCTCGAGTGGAAGGCCAATGTCTTCGATCGTTTTGATCGTGTCATTGATGATCCGGAAAGCCATGTCGTAGCCGAGGCGTTGTTTGACGACTGAGGCGCGGTAGCGACCGTTGGGAGCGGAGTAGGCGAAGTCGATGTCGCCGTGGACTTCGAGGCGTGCCCACTCTTTTTCACCGAGAAATGAGCGCGCTAGGCGTTCGGTGTCTTGGGGGGCAAGCGGTTCGTGATCAGGCCAGATGGGGGAGAGTTGGCCGAAGCGCCGCCATGCAGGGGGGTAGGCGGTGGCCAGATGGAGATCGGAGCAATCGTATTCGCGACCGAGTTGGAGATATTGGTCAACGTGATCGAGAACCTGGTGTGCAGACATGGAGCGGGTTTAGAAGGGTAGGGTTGAAGACTGCGAATTGGAGCGTTTTGAAACTGATGGAACCAGTTGAGCCGACAAGTAATTCCTCACTTGGTCGGCGAGCCAGACTTTTGCGAAAGGGCGGACGGCGGTCAAGGTGAGACCGAGGAGAGTGAGGGGTAAACCACGCTTTTTTTTCACTTCGGGTGCGGATTTGCTGCGAAAAACGCGACTTGCGGTGAGTCCGGCGGCCATGGCACCGAGCATCCAGCGGGCAGGGTGCGCTTTTAATGAGCTGCGGACCCGGGTCGGGACGTCGAGTTCGCGTTTCATTGACTCCACGCCGAGTGTCAGGCTGACGCGTGCGGTGTCGCTGAGTCGGACTAGGTGCTCGATCTCTTTTTGGTGAGTTTTACGATCCATTCGCGGTCTTTTTTAAATTCAGCTCGGGTTGCGGAGAACAAGTTTTGGGATCCTTGGGGTTGGCGCGCAAAGAAGATGCCGATGATGAGGTGGAGGATGGCCATGGCGATGGCGACCCAGCTCCATGGCCATTGGCCGGCTTCAGCGATGATTTGGGTGCTGGCAGCGAGGAGGAGGATCCACGCAAAAATCAGGCAAAAGCATGCGATGGCGAAGGATGCGAGTCTGCGCGCTGCGGCTTTAGCGGCGTCTGCGGACTCGAGGTGGATGAGTCCGATGCGCGCTTCGATGAGAATCATGAGCGCCTCCAGCAAGGTGGCAGGAGGAGGTGAGGGCGCGGCAGTTTCCTCCGCTTCGACGGGCTCAGGACTGGATGCCTGAGCGGTGCTGGCTTGTGAGTTCATGAGGAGCGGAGGAAGGAAATCATTCCGACCCGATGGAGTCGGCTTAGCGGCGGACGATCAGGCCGATCAGGAATCCAAGTCCGAGAGCGCCAAGGACGCATTGAGTTGGATTCTGGCGCACGTATTCCTCGGCAGTGACGTGCACTTCCTTGGCCTTGATGCGTGTGTCTTGCCATTGTTCGCAGGCGCTTTCTCTTAGGTGGCTTGCGGTGTCGGTCGCGGCGCTTTTGAAGGCGGTGGCTTTTTCGCTGGCGACGGCCTTGAGTTGGGCGGCGCGTTCAGCGGCGGATTCGCGGAAGTGTTGTGCAGATTCCACGGCGCGCTCTCTGAGGATTGCAGCTTTTT
>JBEGOB010000038.1:0-7377 GCA_041182265.1 Verrucomicrobiota bacterium
GGACCACGCCACGCGAAATATCTGGAATACCAGGAAAACGTCATCCGCGAGCTTTGCAGCAAGTATGGCAAGATCGACATCTGGTGGTGGGACGCGGTGACCTACGGCAACATGTTCACCAAGGAAATGTGGGACTCGGAACGCATGACCCGCATGATCCGCGAGTTGCAGCCGGGAATCGTCATCAACAACCGCGCCTCCCTGCCCGGCGACATCGATACCCCGGAGTGCCACCTCGGCGACTATCAGGATTGGCGCGACTGGGAAACCTGCATGCCGATTTCCACCGGATGGTGCTTCACCGGCGAGCCCGCGCGGCCGTTCGACAGTCTCATACAGTTAGTCGTCGGTGCGGCCTGCGGCGATGGCAATCTGTTAGCCTCGTGGGGTCCGCACTGGGATGGAGCGTTTGACGAAGGTCAGAAACAACGGCTCTTTGAAATCGGCGACTGGCTCAAGGTGAACGGAGAATCCATCTACGGCACACGCGGCGGGCCGTGGAAGCCAGGTGCTTGGGGCGGCTCGACCCGCCGTGGCAACACCGCCTACGTTCATCTGTTCCACCGTCCGGCCTCAGATATGCTTTTGCCAGCCGTGCCCGGGCGTGAGGTGGTTTCCGCGAAACTGCTTGCCACTGGTGAGACGGTTCCTTTCAAACAACACTCCGGTTGGCTGACATTGTCGATTCCGGGCACGGCCCCCATCACTGGCGATCAGGTGGTCGCGCTCACCATGAGCGGACCACTCGATGGCCTGCCTGCGATTTCCCGGGATGACATGGAATGTTCCTTTGCCACCGACCCCACCACCTTCGGCGCGGTGGTTTCCGGAAATGCCAAGGTTTCTATCAGCTCCACCTCCGAATACATGCCGGCAGACGCTGGCGCATCGCTGGTGGCGGCAAACCAACCCAATCCGTTTGCCATGCATACAGGCGAGGAGGCCGCGCCCTTCGTCGAAATCGACTTGCAGAATCCCGTGAAGGTCACCGGACTTTTCATCGTGAACGCCGAATCCACACCGGAACGGATGGCGACTCTGTCGGCCAGCGTGTCACTCGACGGCAAGGAATGGACCGAAGTCTGGAAGGCGGAGAAGCAGGAAAGCCGCTGGCAGATCCCGGTCACCGAATACGTCTCCGGAGCCCGGGTCCCCGGAAAAATGGCACGCTTCATCCGTCTGCAAACCCATCCGGAGAAACCCAATTACCTGCTCCTGAAACGGGTGGAAGTCTGGGGAAAGTGACGGTTTTCGCGCATCCCCTTTTCTCGTTCCCATCATGATGAAACCTCGCTTTCTCTTTCTCGCTCGCCGCGCTCTGCTGCTGGGGATTCTCGCTGTCCAAGCCCTGCCCGCAGCCGAGAAGCCCCTCGTGTTATCCTATTCCAAACCCGCGCCTCTGAGTGCCCAAGGCTGGGAAAATGACAGCCTGCCCATCGGCAATGGGTATTTCGGCGTCAACGTCTTCGGCGGTGTGGCGGAAGAATGCTTCACCATGGCGGAAAAGAGCTTCTACATGGTGGACAGCGCCCAGCCCGAGAATGCCTACAACCGCATCGCCTTTTCCACGTTGTGTGAACTGCGCCTGCACCAGGAGGGCATGGGCGAGGTGACCGACTATCGCCGGGAACTCGATCTCAGGCGCGCCCTCGCCACCACTCGCTTCACCTCCGGCGGTGTCTCGTATGTGCGCGAGGCCTTTACCAGTTATCCCGACCGCGTGTTTGCCGTGCGCCTTGGCGCGTCCTCCCCGGGGAAACTTTCCTTCAAGCTGCGAAATGTGATTCCCTATCAATTGGGATTTCGCACCGCCCATCTTGACGTCAAGGGGGACACCCTGCGGGCCTGGGGCAGCGCTGATCCCTACGGTGTGAAATACGAAATCCGCACCCGCGTGATGCCACGCGGGGGCACGGTGAAAGAAGGGACATGGGGAGCAAACCACGAAACTTGCCTTGAGGTGACCGGAGCCGATGAGGTCGTGATTTATACCAGCCTCGATACTTCCTATAAATTGGAGCCTCGGGTTTTCCTTGAAAGCGGTGCCAACAAAACCGCCGGCAACCCCGACCCCGCCACCCAAGTGGCGGCTCAGCTCCGGAATGCCGTCGCGACCGGGTGGAAGTCGCTTCTGGATCGTCATGTGGCCGATCATCAGGCGCTTTTCCAGCGTGTGGATCTCGACCTCGGCGGTGTGCCAGCGACCAAGGACACCGACGGGCTGCTGCGGTCCGTGGCCGATCCGGCAGAGGCCCGCATGCTCGAGGAAATCTACTTCCAATACGGCCGCTACTTGCTCATCGCCTCGTCCCGCCCCGGCACGCTTCCCGCCAATCTCCAGGGCACTTGGAACACCCACGAGGGTGCGCCTTGGACCGGCGGATACTGGATGAATATCAATCTCCAGATGAATTATTGGCCGGCTTTTTCCACGGATCTCGCGGAGACATTCCAGCCCTTCCATGAGTTCCTCAAAGCGGCCTTTGAAAAAAACCGTCAGATCGCGCGCGACCAGATCAAGCTATATCGTCCGGAAAATGCCAGTGGCGATTGCGGATGGACAGCGGGCACCGGCAACAGCGCCTACTCCATCGGCGGCCCCGGCGCCACCTCGGGTTTCGGCACCGGGCCGTTCCTGTTGCAGAACCTGTGGGACTGGTATGAGTTCACCGGCGACAAGGCCGTATTGAAACAGATCTGGCCAATCCTCGTGGACTCCAGCCGCTTCACTTCGAAGATCATGAAAAAGGATGGCGAAGTCTGGCTCTGCGATCCGTCATGGTCACCGGAGAACCAGCATGCAAGTGGCGCGGAAAATGGCCACCACGTGACCCTGCCGGGCACCACCTACGATCAATCGCTCATTTACGAAGGCCACGCCATGACGCTCAAGGCCGCCGAAATCCTCGGCCTGGATGATCCCAGCCTGCCGCTTTTGCGCGAACAACTTCCCAAACTCGACCCCATCGCCATCGGAGCTTCCGGGCAGATCAAAGAGTTCCGCCAGGAGAGCAAGTATGCCGAATTCGGCGACCCGCAGCACCGCCACATCAGCCAATTGGTCGGGCTCTATCCCGGCAAACTCATCAACCGCACGCGCCCCGAGTGGTTGGCCGCCGCCAAGACCACCCTCAATCTCCGAGGCGACAAATCGACCGGCTGGGCCATGGCGCATCGGCTCAACGCCTGGGCCCGCGCCAAGGACGGCCCGCGCACGTTCAAGCTCCTCCGGGATTTGCTGCGCGTGGGCACCCTGAACAACCTGTGGGATACCTGCCCGCCCTTCCAAATCGACGGAAATCTCGGCGGCACGGCCGGCATTGCCGAGATGCTCCTCCAAAGCCACGAGGGCGCGATGGAATTGCTTCCCGCCTATCCAGAGGAGTGGCGCACAGGATCGTTCCAAGGTCTGTTAGCCCGCGGAAATTTCGAGGTGAGCGCCGCCTGGAAAAACGACCGGATCGAGAAACTCAGCATCCTCAGCCGGGGCGGAAACGCATGCAGGATTTTCACCGGGTCATCCGGGAAAGTGCTCGTGAAGGACGCTGCCGGCCGGGAGGTTCCCACCACGATGGACGCCGCCAAGACGGTCGTGACATTCCCTACCACCTCCGGCGTGCGATACCACATCTCGGGAATCACCCCCGCCGTGCGCGCCGAGCTGGCTTCTGCCAACGGCCAACCACCCGTGGCTCAAGCGACCGACGGGAGCATCCGCTTGCCGGTTGAGCTTGCCGACTTTGGCGATCAAATCCTCGACACCAAAGGCCCCGGCGGCGCAAAGAACATTGGGGCATGGTATTCCACCGATGCCAACCTGCGCTGGATTGTGAGGGTGACGCAGCCTAGTTCGTTCGCCGTCGAAGCACTCGTATCGGGCCCGCCAAGCGGACTGCGCTTGCATGCGGCCGCAGCGGCAAGCGAAACGAAACTTCCCGGCACCCATGGCTACGAAGATTACCAAAAAGTCACGCTCGGGAAAATCACCTTGGGCGCGGGCGTCCACTCCGTGACCGTCTCACCGTGGAAAGAAGCCCCATGGAATCCGGTGAATCTAGCGGAAATCAAGCTGATCCCTCTGCCTTAGCAAGCTCACTTAAAACCCATCATGAACATGAAACTCCATGCCATCCGGTCCTTATGGATCATCGGACTGCTCGTCGCCTCGCTTCCGATTGTAAAGGCTGCCGATTACTACATCGCCCCGACAGGAAATGACGCGGCCAGCGGAACCAGCGCCGCGACACCATGGAAATCCCTCTCCAAGGTCAACGCCACCACCTTCCTGCCCGGCGACAAGATATTATTTCAAAAAGGCGGCACTTGGAAGGGTTCGCTTTGGCCAAAAGGCTCGGGAAATAGCACTATGCAAATCACCCTCGCCACCTACGGCAGCGGGGCCAAGCCGCTCATTGATGCGCAGGGCGCGGAAACCGCAGTCATTAAGCTCAGCAACCAGGAATACTGGACGATCGACGGCTTTGAGGTGACCAACTGGGCCACCTCCAATGGCATGCGCTGGGGCATCCGCGTGGAAGCCAACGATGGACTCACAAAAAACCGCATCCGCATCCTCAACAACACGGTGCGCGACATCTACGGCATCATGGGCATGCCGGAATCCAACGGCACCACCGGCTACTGGGTCGGTGGGATTTATTTCCAAATCAGCGAACCGGGCAAGGCCGACGACGTGTTGATCGAGGGCAACTTCGTCACGAACATCATCGGCGAGGCAATTTGCTTCTGGGGTGAAGATGAAAACTCTGGCGGCGGGATGAACTATGCAAATTGCAGCCCCAGGGTGGTCGTTCGGAAAAACACCGTGCTCCGCACCTCAGGCGACGGCATCCTCCTGCTCGGCACGGATAATGAATTGGCCGAATACAACGAGGTCGGCTACGTGAGCGAGTTGCAGACCCAGTCGGTCAACACTGCCGCCGCCTGGCCGACGCGCCACATCGGCGGGCTTTGGCAATACAACCACGTCCACCACACTCGCAAAAAAGGCAACGACGGCACTGCTTTCGACAACGATGGTTTCACCAGCGGCACCACGATTTTCCAGCACAACGTCAGCCACGACAACGAGGGCGGATTCATCATGGAATACACTTGGGGCGGCGACGTCTCCGCCAGAACCATCGCCCGTTATAATATCTCGTGGAACGACAACCGCATCATCGCCACCAACCGCAACAACGCGCTGCTCCACAACAATGTCTTCTACAACCCCGGCGCAACCCTTGATGTGAATTGGACTCCCACCCCGAGCGGCGTGCAGTTTTATAACAATCTCTTCGTCGCCGCTGGAAAAACGGCGGAGTTTTCCCGGCAGGTCTTCATCAATAATAACTTCAGCGGTGGCATGGGACGCCCGGTCACTAACAACGGAAACATCACCACCGACCCGCAGTTCGTCAGCCCGAATACGACAGGAAATCTCGCGGGGTTCCTCCTGCAAGCCGCCTCAGCCGCACGGAGTTCCAGCTCGGTGATTTTCTCCAACGGCGGCAAGGATTTCTGGGGTGTCACGCTGCCCGCCACCGCACCACATCGCGGGGCCTCGCAAATGAATGCCATCGGCGATTACACCGTCACGCCGACGTTCCTTACGGCGACCGGCCCTTTTACCGCCACGCTTCCCACGACCGGCCCGACCACTCTCGCCTTCACCGCCCAGCTCCGCGATCAGAACTTCCGCCTCATTTCCTCACCCGCGATCACTTGGTCACTCAGCCCGGCAGCCAGCGGTTATTCCATCGATGCCAATGGCGTGGTCACCATCACCAGCACCGCACAGCCACAGAGGATTGCCGTCGTCGCGACCAGCGGCTCGCTGACCAGCAGTGCTTCATTCAGCGCGGGGAATGTTGACATTGTGCTCGCCACCGCCAGCTACACGGATACCCGGACCTATGGCGACGGCACGGTCAACGGCTCTGGCAACTACACCGTTGCCACCTTTGATCAGGGGGCAAATTACAAATTTACAGGCAATCTAACGATTCCCGTGGAGTGGAACAGCATGGTGCTCAACAGCGGTGCGGCCCTGAATGTAGGCGGCACCCTAGGCGTCGATCTCGCCGGTGTCTCCTTGAATGGCGGCACGCTGACGGCTGGTGGCATTCTTTTGCAGGACGGCCCGGACTGGGTCGGAACCTACAACGACGGCAAGCAGTCGATCGCAAGAGGCGACTCGATCATCAACGGCTCCACCCTCGTGGCCAACCAGTCGAATTCCAACTTCATCAGCCTCGCCCCCAGCGCGAACTATTCGCCGTATATGGCCAACAACCTTTGGCTGGGCAATGACGGTGCGACGATCGATTCCTCCGGTTTCGACATCGGCATCACAATGAACCTCCTGAACTTCTCCGGACAAACCGGCTCTCTCACCAAGGCGGGCGATGGCACGCTGACCCTCACCGGCTCCAACGCTTACTCCGGCGGCACCACCATCACCGGCGGCACGCTCAAAATCGAGGGACGCAACCAACTGCCAGGAAACGGAGGAATCACCATTGGCACTGGCACGACCCTGCTGACGGATGCCCCGAACGACACCAACACCCAGGACATCTCCAGCACCATCACTCTCAATGGCGGCATGCTAACAGCCGGCACGGGAACCCCCGCAAAAAATTTCAACGGCGGAAATCCCGTAGGGCCATGGGGAAACTATCACCTCGCGCCCGGCGCATCGCTCCAGGCCGGAAACAATACCACTTCCACCATCTCCGCCATGCTGGGCGTGAATGGCACGGGCGGCTACACGCCGATCCAAGTGAACGGCGGTTCAACCCTTCATATCAGCGGAGATATCACCGGCGTCAGCTATGTGAGCTGGGGCGCTTTCTCCAAATCCGGCACCGGCACCCTGCTACTGACAGGCTACAACAAAGCGACCAGCCAGGGCATGATCCTCTCCGCCGGCACCGTCGAGTTCTCCAACAACTCCCTGCCCACGAACCTTCGCGCCAGCGGCGGACCGGGTGGTTACTCGGCCGACATCCAAGGCAATGCGACCCTGCGCTGGGCCGCTGGCAACACCCAAGACATCTCGTTTGAAAATGGCAGTTCCCAAATCAGGATCGGCGATGGCGTCACGGCCACCTTCGACACCAACGGCAACAACGTGACCCTTGCCACCGCGTTCGATCTCGGAGCCGGCCAGACCGGCGCATTGACCAAAACCGGCACCGGCACGCTAACGCTCTCCGCCACTAACAGCTACGCCGGTGCGACCACCGTCAACGAAGGCACGCTCCGCCTCGGCAACGGTAGCTCGCCCACCAACCTCGCCGACTCCGCGGATGTCATCGTCGCCCCCGGTGCAATGCTCCACCTCGACTACTCCGGCACCGATGTCATCAA
>JBEGOB010000039.1:0-5769 GCA_041182265.1 Verrucomicrobiota bacterium
GGTTTCCGCGTGGTTTTTGATTGAGCCACCCCTCCGCAGTGTGGGAGGGGCGGGCGGTGCGCTTGGATTCGCCAGTGGTGGGCGTGGATTGGTGGGATGCGGCGGCGTATGCGGAGTGGAAAAAGGGGCGCTTGCCAACGCAGGAAGAGTGGTTTGCGGCGCTCAAAGCCTCAGTTCAGGAGCCGGCGAGCCTGGTGCCGGGCGGGTGGCTGCCGGTGATGGCGCAGAAGGAGGACCGGACGCCGAGCGGGCTGATCGGGATGGCGGGCTCGGTGTGTGAATGGACGGCGGAGGCGGCACCCAATCCGCTCAATCCGCTGGGGGGAAAATTGTGGGTGGTGATCGGCGGCTCGTATTTGCGGCCGACGAGCGATGCCTTGTCGCGCGAGTGGCTTGCAGAGCGCTCGCAGCGGCGTGCGGATTTAGGTTTCCGCGTGGTTTTTGATTGAGCCACCCCTCCGCAGTTTGGGAGGGATGGCGGTGATTTTTGCTGGGCTTGTGGCCTCAGTTCACGGTGGTGGAGGCTTTGCCGAAGACTTCCACTTCGATGTAATGGTTCATCTCGTTGGAGGTGTTGCCATTGCTGTGGAGGCGGACGTAGCGGCCTTTGGTGCCTTTGGCGTCGGCGATGAGGCCGAAGCGAGTTTCCACGTAGGGGCGGTCTGAGCCGATGCCGAAGGTGGAGGATTTGTCGTAGTCGTTGTTGAAGACGGTGGTGACGCCGGTTTTGAATTCTGGGTCATCGGAGATTTGGACGACGACGTCATGGTAGGCGCGCTTTTGTGAGTGGAAGTGCCAAATCCAGATGGCGGAGAGGGCGGCGCTTTGTTCGAGGTCGATTTGGACCCATTGTGGGCCGTCGAGGAGCTCGACGAAGTAGCCTTCGCCCGCTTCCTTGTCGCCGTCGGTGACGAGTGTGAGGTCGCCGATGATGGGGTTTTCGTCGCTGCTGGTGACGGTTTTCCCTTTGGAGAGGAGGGTTGTGCCTTCTGGGACGAGGAACTCAGGGGCTTGGGTGGGGGCTTGGACGAGATTGGGCACATTCATCGGCTTGGGAGTGCCTTCGATGAGTTCCGGCGGGAGGTTGGTGGCGAGCGGGATGCCACCGGGTGTGCCGGTTGATGCTGCTGCGGCGGCGGGTGCGGCGGATGCGTCAGCAGCAGCGGCGGCGGTGTCTGATTTTTCTCCGCAGTTGGAGAGTGTGAGTGCGGAGAGTGCGCAGAGTGCGGGAAGGGATAATTTATGTTTCATACGGAGAGGTGTTCTGAGGTGAATTGGATAGGTTGGCGGCTGAGGGCGGATGGATTGACCCAGTAGATGGGGGCTTCGCTTTCGAAGGCGTGGCGTGAGTCGCAGGTGAGTTTGGCCTTGCCGTGAATGGCGGCGAAGAAGTTTTCCAAGTGAGGTTGGTGAGCGGGTTTGCTGAAGCCGCCGGGGAGCTCGAAGACCTCGGGCGGAGCGGACTCGTAGGAGGCGACGGCATCCGCAGAGGGTGCGGGCTTGGGCGGGGCGGGTGCGCGCTTGAGGATGCCGCGCTTGACGAGGGCGTCCCATGACGGGGCGCTGTCTTCGCGGTAGATGGCGGAGCTTGAGGCGATTTCCGAAATTTTGATGGTGGCTTCGGTGCCCATGAAGCTTTCCGAGAATCCGCCGCCGGCGCTGGTGGTGGTGAGGACTTGGTAGAACGCGCGGACGCCACCGAGTGGGGTGTCGTATTCGAAAATGCACATGACGTTGTCGAAGTGCTCGCGGTTTTTGAAGTAGTCATTGCCACCCGAGGCGAAGACGGACTTGGGCGGGGTGCCTAGGAACCAGCCGAAGATGTCGATTTGGTGGGCGCCGAGGTCGGAGATCGGGCCGCCGGAGAGGTCGCGATAGGTGCGCCAATTCATGAATTGGTGCATGTCTTTGTAGCCGAATTTCTGGAGGATTTCCGGTTTGATCGAGAGTTTCGGGTTGTAGCCAAGGTCTTGGGATGAGGCGATGGCGCGGTTCCATTGGCCGTTGATGTTGACGATTTGGCCGCAGATTTTGTGCTCTTTGATGAGCTTGTCCAAGGTGTAGCGGTAGCGCGGGTTGCTGCGGCGCTGGTGGCCGATTTGGCAGAGTTTTCCGGATTTTTCTGCGGCGCGGACGATGGCGCGTGCGCCCTCGATGGTGTTGGACATCATTTTCTCGCAGTAAACGTGGAGGCCGGCTTCGAGGCATTTCACGGTGTGTGGCGAGTGCCAGAAATCAGGCGTGGCGACGATGACGGCGTCGAGGCCTTTTTCCGTGGCCAGCATTTCGTCGATGTCGGCGTATCCCTTGGGTGTGTGACCTTGGAGGGCGCGGACTTTGGCCATGCCACCTTTGAGGTTGTAGTCCCAGATGTCGCAGACGGCTTGGAAGTGGAGGCCGGGGATGTTCGACATGGCCTCGAACAGGACGCGGCCTTGCTTGCCCATGCCGACGAGGGCGATGTTGATTTTGTTCGATGCGGCGGTGGTGTCGGCGGCGCGGAGGATGTGTGGTGCGCCGAGGACGAGGCCGGCTCCTGCACCGGCGGCGGTTTTCCCGAGGAAGCTGCGGCGGCTGATGGGCGAGGATGGTGGGTTCATGCGGTTACCACTTTTTGGTGAGGGTGAAACGATTGTTTTCGGCGAGCATGAGTGCGAGGGCGACGAGGACCATGTGGGTGCCGAGCCAGGCGACGCCGTCGTTCTGATTGATGAGGATGAGTCCCCAGGTGAGGCTGATGTAGAGCAGGCCAAGGAGGAAAAGTGAGGTGCGGCTGGCGACGCCGAGGAGGATGGTGATGCCGAGGAGGATGAGGGCGGGGCCGAGAATCCAGTCGTAAATTTTCAGGCCGAAGCTCATCATGAGGGGTTCTGCTTGGAATTTATCCATCAGGGCATCTGGGACGCCGCTGTAGTTGGCGAGGGCGTATTGCTTGGTGGCGGAGGCGGCGGAGAGTCCGTATTCATTGACGGCGCCATCGACGGTCACGGCTTTGTCCGCGATGCGAGTGCCAGAGAATTTTTCGAGGCCGGTCTGGATGGCGCGGATGGCCAGCCAAAGGCGGAGGAGAATGGCGCCGTAGGTGAGGCCGAGTTTATTGTTGAGCGGGATGGATTCCGTAGACATGGCAAGGAGATATAGGCAGGGATTTTAAGTTTTCAAGGAGCTTAGACATCGACGCGTGCGCCGAGACGAGGGTGAGCCGCTTGTTGGGGATTTCCGAGAACTTTTTCCGAGGAGGGGTCCCAGTTGACCGTTTTTTGGGTGTCGAGTGCGACGAGTGCGAGTTGGCCGAAGGATGCGGCGCGGTGTGAGGCTTCTGGGTGGGCGACGGTTTTTTCGCGTGAGCGGACGCAGTTGATGAAGTTTTGCCAGTGTGAGGGTGGTTTGGTGACGAAGTCTGCAGGGAGGTTGCGGAGCATTTCGCGGTCTGAGGCTTCGAGTTTCCCGCGATTGACGTGGATCCAGCCGTTTTCGCCGGTGAACTTGGTGCCACCGAAGTCGCTGCGGACTTCGAGGACGCGGCCGTCGGCGAAGGTGCCGGAGTAGGCGTATTTCGTGTAAACGTTGAAGTAAGGGTGTTTGGCGAGCTCGCCACTGCCCTCGACTTTTACAGGGCCGGTGTCTTCGAGTTTGAGCGTCCAGAGGGCGATGTCCACGTGGTGGCCGACCCAGTCGAGGAGTTGGCCGCCGCCGGTGCTGTGGTGCCAGCGCCAGTTCCATGGGTGGATCATGGGGTGGTAGGGGAAATTTTTGACGGGGCCGCACCAGGCATTCCAGTCGAGGTGCGCAGGAGGTTTCCCGATGAGGTCCGGCCATTTTTCCTCGGGAATCGAGTTTTGGATGCTCATTCCGGAGGGGGTGCCGCATTCGAAGCGGGTGAGTTTGCCGAGCGTGTTGTTCTGGATGAGTGCGTGGAAGCGGCGGAACTCGCCGGTCGAGCGCTGCCAGGAGCCGGTTTGCCAGACGCGTTTGTTTTTGGTGATGGCATCCACGAGGAGGCGTCCTTCGGCGAGGCCCCAGGTGAAGGGTTTCTCGCCGTAGATATCGAGTCCGGCGTTGGCGGCGTCGATGCCGATTTTCGCGTGCCAGTGATCTGGAGTTGCGAGGCTGACCACGTCGAGGCTGGGGTGTGCGAGGAGGTCGGTGTAGGCGGCGTAGGTCTTGCAGTCGGAATTTTTGTAATGGTCGTCCACCTTCTTTTTGGCAGCGGCCATTTTGCGGGAGTCCACGTCACAGACGGCGACGATGCGGACGCCGGGGATGCTGAGGAAATTGGTGAGATTGGCGGTGCCCATGTTGCCACAGCCGATGACGCCGATGGCGATTTCGTCGTTGGCGGCACCTTGTTGGGCGCGGAGAAATGCCATGGGGGCGAGGCCGAGTGCGGCGGCGCTGGCGGCGAGGAAGCGGCGGCGTGGGAGAGAGCGTGTTTGAAGATTCATGGGTTTTACGAGCATCTTGGCCGCGGTGAGAGCTGCGGACTGTTTCAAATTACTGCAAAAAAGCGCCCCGATCTTTCATGGCGGGGATGAAAAATAGGGGCGCGAGTGTGAGTTTGGATTGAGGAATTGATGGATTTGGGACTCAGGTTAGTTTGGGCTCCCATCCGGCGCGGTAGGTGCGCTTGAGCATGCTGGCGACTTCAGGAAGTCCGCGCGCTTCGAGTTTTGCGGAGTCCCAGTCGATGCGTTTGCCGATGCGGACGGCGAGATTTCCGACGAGGACCATCTCGGTGAGAGGGCCAGCGTGGTCGGTGAAATTCGAGATGGGCGCAGGGCCGTCGCCGCGGATGGCCCGGCAGAGTTCTTGGGTGGGGCCGCCTTTGACGCGTGCGTAAACTGGTTTGATGAGGCGAGCTTTGTCGCGGAGGGTTTCGGGGAAAAGGGTGGGTGAGGTGCCGCAGTAGGCGTCGTTGACGAAAATTGTGCCTTCGGTGCCGACGAAGACTTGGCCGAAGTCGGTGGCGAGTTCGAGATCTGCGGGGATGCCGGGAGGGCGGACGAATTCCGGGTCCTTGTTCGGGTCTGCGACGCCGTCTTGCCAGATCACCTTGACGGCGGCGCGTCCGGCTTTGGCGGGGAAATCGTAGATGATGGTCGAGCGCTTCGGGGCCATGGTTTCGTCGAATTCCGAGACTTTGCTGGATTCCACGGTGAAATCGCCATTGAGGTCGAGTGCCCAGAAGGCGGAGTTGAAGCTGTGGCAGCCGATGTCGCCGAGGGCGCCGCAGCCGTAGTCCCAGAAGCCGCGCCATTTGAAAGGGTGGATGTCTGGGTGATAGGGGCGCTCGGTGGCGCAAGTGCCTTGCCACACGTCCCAGTTGAGGTCCGCTGGAACGGGTTGTGCGGGGAATGAGAGTCCGGGACCTTGAGGCCAGATGGGGCGATTGGTCCAGTAATAGACCTCTTTCACCTCGCCGATGACGCCGGCCTCGATCCATTCGCGCAGGACGCGGGTGCCGGCCATGGTCGCGCCTTGGTTGCCCATGACGGTGTGGACGCCCTTTTCCTTTGCGTAATTTGAGAGGGCGCGAGTTTCCCAGATGGAATTGCAGAGAGGTTTTTGGACCATCACGGGCTTGCCGAGGCGGATGGCTTCCACGGCGATGGGGAAGTGCATGTGGTCTGGCGTTGAGACGGTGACGACGTCGATCTGATCGCCCACGCTGGCGAACATTTCGCGGTAGTCGGAGAAAAACTTGGCGTCGGGGAAGCGTGTGATGGCTTGTTGGGCGCGATTGCGGTCCACGTCGCAAAGGAAGGCGAT
>JBEGOB010000040.1:0-13714 GCA_041182265.1 Verrucomicrobiota bacterium
GCCGGGTGTTTTATTGCTCGCTGGGCCACAACCACGAGATGTATTGGAATCCCAAGGTGCTCAGCCACTACCTCGCTGGCATCCAGTGGGCCATCGGCGACTACAAAGTGGAAGTCCAAGGCTCTCCGAACTGAGGTCGTCTGACCGGGAAATGCGCGCATGACGTCTTGGATCGCTAAAGAGTCATTTGCATGCAGGCGAGGAGAATTGGTGATCGCATTTGAGGTCGCCATCGGCACGCCTTACCGAGAAGAAGATCTTTGGTATTGCGATTGGTCTTTGGCCGGTCTGCTGGATCATTCGCCCCGCCCGGCGTGCAGTTCTTCGTCGCTGCATGCCTTGTTCTGTGCGCAGTTGGGAATTTTCACTTATTTGCAAACTCGGCAGAACATGGGAGATCGGTTCTATCTGGGAAGCGCGGCTGAAGAATCAGAAGTGCTCGATCGGCTGGATTTGTTTTTCCCAAGTTTGCGGATTGGCGAGTCGGCGACGTGAGCCTTGCTTGCTTTCGTGCTTGGCAGGTTCTGCGGGAGACGGAACGATGGATCGCATGGCAAGTGCGATGCGTGAATTTGAAGGACTCCTCGTCAATGTGGATGACGTGGTTTACATGCCGAGCCTTGCCGCGCCGCCGGAAAAGCCGCATCCCTTCGTGTATTTCATCTCCATTCACAATCGGTCCACTGTGCCTGTGACCATCCGTGGGCGGAAATGGGTGGTGCGCGAAGAGGGCGGGGAAGTCACCGTGGTCGAGGGCGACGGGGTGGTCGGGCAGACTCCGTGCATCGAGCCCGGAGGGCATTTTTCCTACAACAGTTACCACGTCATCGCCCAAGATGCCCAAGCATCCGGCGCATTTTTCGGAGAAACTGCGGAGGGCGAGTGGGTGTTTTCAAGGATTCCAGAATTTCACTTGAAGGTCCCGGATTTGGCCTGAAGGCCGGTTTTTAGTCGGCAATGACCTCATCCATCGGCACATCATGCTCCTCGGCGAAGGTGTCGGGCACTTGTTGGAAGCCGAAGCAAACCCCGATTTTGAAGGCGTCGGGCCGGGCGCTTGCCAAAATCCGGTCGTAAAATCCACGCCCGCGTCCCAAGCGGCCGCCACGGGTGTCGAAGGCGATGCCCGGGCAAAGGAATGCGTCGATTTCAGGAATCGTGATGTTTGGCAGTTCCTCGTGAGGCTCCATGATGCCGAAGGCTCCGGGTGCTAGATCGCGCGCTGGGTCCATGACGTGATAAAAGCGCAATTCGCCCGCCGCCGTGACTTTGGGGAAGGCCCAGTGGTGGCTTGGGTGGCGCTTGACGAGTGCTGAGAGATCGACCTCGCCGGGGAGTGAGGCGTAAGTTGCGACGATTTTCACGCTGGAGTGGATTGAAAGCCAGAGACTTATCTTTTCCAATGCCTTGCCGCGCTGCGGGTGGTCCGTGCGCAGGAGGCAGCGCATGTCACGCCGGAGTTGAGATTTTGAGGAGACTTGTTCAGGATTTGCCACTTGCCAATAATGGCGCTTTTCCCATGCTGCCTGTCAATGATGCGTCTTTGGCAAGCGGCGGCGGTGATGGCGGTGGGGATTTCTCCGCTGCGTGCGGATGAACCTGCGAAAAAGTTTGTTTGGGAAGCGCCTCAAGTGGAGGTCAGCGCGTTCAGCCGGGATTTGGGAATGCTGGACACGGAGCGTGACGAGTATGCGACCAATCTCGCCGTGCTCGCAGGAAATGGGGTGGCGAAGGCGCAGGCAAGTCCCGCATCTTTGGCCGATGCGCGCCGGATGCTTGCGCTGGCCTTGCACCTCTCGCCTCGCAATAAGCGGGCCTTGGTGGTGAATTTTCAATTATCAAAAGGGCTCTTGCCTGAGCAAGCGGAGGGAAATTACAGCGCGCAGGTCTTCGCCCGGCTCATGCTCACGCGCGGCCAACTGCTCGATCAACAGGGCGGCGCGGAAAATCGCAAGTTGGCGCGCTATTTGATCCAACTCGCCGCTGAACTGGACCCGAAAAATGAGGATGCGATTTATGCAAGCGAGGTCCAACGGCTGGACCACGGCGCGCCGGATTGGTCGGAAATGATCCTGTCTCCCGCGAAGGTGCCGGATGCGCCTTGAACCTCTGAAATTTTCACATGGCTCTTGAAATTGAACGTAAGTTTTTAGTAATCAACGATGAATGGCGCGGTGATGGTCCCGGCGAGCGGATCGCCCAAGGCTATCTCTCGCAGGACCCGGACCGCACGGTGCGTGTCCGAATTTCTGGAAATCAGGCATGGTTGACGATCAAGGGACGCAATCATGGCATCACGCGAGCGGAGTTTGAATACGCAATTCCGCCGGACGAGGCGCGCGAATTGCTCGGGCTTTGCTTGCCATCGGTGATTGATAAAACGCGCTACCGCAGGCAGTGGGCGGGGCATGAGTGGGAAATCGACGTTTTTCATGGGGAAAATGCCGGCTTGGTCGTTGCGGAGCTTGAGCTGGCGGATGCATCGGTGCGTCCGGAGCTGCCGCCATGGGTCGGCGAGGAAGTTTCAGCGGATTCACGATATTTTAACTCATGTCTTGCCAGTTTTCCTTACCGTCAGTGGGCCTAAGTGCGTTTACGAATGGGGAACCTGCGTGTTTCTCGCATCTCCCGCTTGCCACCTGCCCTCATCCGCATACGGTTTGGGAAATCTCACATGAAAATCTGGCTCGATGGCAAACTGGTGGACGAATCCGAAGCGAAAATCTCGGTCTTTGACCATGGTCTTCTCTATGGCGATGGCGTCTTTGAAGGCATTCGCTTCTACAATGGACGTATTTTCCGCTTGGAGGAGCACATCCGGCGGCTCTTTGACTCGGCGCGTGCGATCATTCTGAATTTGCCATGGACCCAAGAGGAGGTGTGCAAGTTCACCTGTGACACGGTGGCCGCCAATGGCTTGAACGATGGTTACATCCGCCTCGTCGTCACGCGGGGGGCTGGCGAACTGGGCTTGAATCCCTACCTTTGCCCGACACCGTCGATGTTTATCATCGCCTCGACCATCAAGCTTTACCCAGATGAGACCTACAAAAACGGCCTTTCCATCATCACATGTGCGACCCGCCGCCCGGCACCCGGCGCGCTCATGCCGCAGGTGAAATCGCTCAATTATCTGAACAACATCATGGCGAAGGTCGAGGCGATCCAAGCCAACGCGCTGGAAGCCGTGATGCTCAATGAGCAAGGTTACGTCGCGGAATGCACGGGCGACAATCTCTTCCTGCTCAAGAATGGGACGCTGCTGACTCCGCTGATTTGCGATGGCGCGCTGGATGGAATCACTCGCGCGGTGATCCTCGAAATCGCGGATCAACTCGGAGTTCCTTACAAAGAGTGCTCGCTCACGCGGTATGACATTTTCACGGCGGATGAGTGTTTCCTGACAGGCACGGCGGCGGAAGTGATCCCCGTGGTGGCGCTCGACCGCCGCGTCATCGGGACTGGCAAGCCAGGTCCATTCACCGCCCGTTTCTTGGAAGCCTTCCACCACCTCGCCATGAGCACTGGCACTCCCTTTGCTTAATCGGATTCATCCAAAGCCATGAAGTGTGATTTCTGTGATAACAAGGCCACCGTCTTCCTGACGCAGCTCGTAGAGGGGCAGATGAAAAAAGTCTGTCTCTGTGACGGCTGCGCCAAGGAGCGCGGCGTGACTGACCCGACCGGATTCTCACTTGCGGACCTTCTGCTTGGCGGGCTTCCGGGCGGCCCGGGCACGGCCTCGTCCAGCGCGTCACATGGCCCGTCTGGACAGGGGAAATTTTGCCCGTCCTGTTCATTCACGGCGGATGACTTGCGCCGCGTGCGCCGCTTTGGGTGCAGCGAGTGCTACAGCACCTTTGCGGAGGAGGTGAGCCAGCTTGTGCGCGGCATGCACAAGGGGCCGTCTCACGTTGGCAAGGTGCCGGAGGGCCTCATGGCCATTCAATTCCGCAACCAACGGATTGAGGAACTCCGCTCGCGGCTCGATCTGGCGATCGCTTCCGAGAGCTATGAGGAGGCCGCCGGCATCCGCGATGAAATCCGCAATCTTGACGAAGTGCGGGGCTAGATTTTTCCCAATTACCGAGAATATTAAGAATATGATGCGCTTCACCACCCTCATCAAACACCCTGCCGATTGGATGACGGGCGGGCAGGGGGAGCATGGTGCCGTGCTCACTTCCCGGATCCGGCTGGCCCGGAACTTGCGCCATCATCCTTTTCCCGGCTGGGCAAAGCGTGACCAGCGCGCCGCCGCGCTGGATTTGATGCGTCCTGCGGTGGAATCCTTGGCGGCAATGAAGGGTGCGTTTTCCCACGAACTTGGGGATCTCACCTCCGTGCAAAAGCAGGTTCTCGTCGAGCGGCACTTGATTTCCCGCGAGCATGCCGCCCGTGGGGATGGCTCGGCCGCAGTCATCGAGCGCCGCCAGACTTTCAGCCTGATGCTCAATGAGGAGGACCACTTGCGGATGCAGGCGATCCGCCCTGGCCTCCAGTTGAGCGCCGCTTTCAACGCGCTTTCCGCACTGGACACCGAACTCGAAAGTTCACTGGAATTTGCCTTCGACCCGACGCTTGGCTATCTCACAACGTGCCCGACCAACCTTGGCACCGGCCTGCGCGCGTCTGCGATGCTCCACTTGCCCGGCTTGGTTCTCAGCGACCAAATCGGCCAAGTCCTCCAAGCCGTGAATAAAATTGGTCTCGCCGTGCGCGGACTTTACGGTGAGGGCACGGAGTCGCTTGGCAATCTTTACCAAATTTCCAATCAGTCCACACTCGGCGAGAGCGAGGAAACCATCATCCGGCGGCTTGAACGCGTGATTTCGCAAGTCTCAAGCCATGAGCAAAATGCGCGGGAAAAACTCCTTGAGGACGATCCTGAAATGGTTTCCGACAAGATCGGCCGCGCTTATGGGGTGCTCCGGCATGCGCACATCATCGACTCGAAAGAAGCGCTCAACCATCTTTCCCTACTCCGCCTCGGGGGAAATCTCGGATTTTTCCCCCCTGACACCGTCATGCTTTGTGATACATTGCTGATGGACATTCAGCCGGCGCACCTCCAACTCCACTCCGGCCAAAAACTTTCCCCAGAAGAAAGGGACTCGATTCGCGCGAAAATTGTTCGCTCCCGTTTGCAATCCCTTGAATCCCCTGATAATCGTATATCGTCCTCCGACGATCAACCAATCTCTGATCCTCCCAACCCAGGCGACGCATGAACAACTTCACACCACGCGCTCAACAAGTCCTCGCTCTCGCTCGTAAAGAAGCAGATCGATTCAACCACTCCTACGTCGGCACCGAGCACCTGTTGCTCGGCTTGATCAAGCTCGGCCAAGGTGTCGCCGTCAATGTCCTTGAGCGGATGGGCCTCGAGCTCGAGGCCGTGCGCATGGAGGTGGAAAAGGAAGTCGGTTCCGGTCCTCCACAGAAGTCCGCAGGCAATATTCCTTACACTCCACGGGTGAAAAAAGTCCTCGCACTCGCGAACAAGGAGGCCAAGGCGCTCAATCATTCTTACGTCGGCACTGAGCATTTGCTGCTCGGACTGCTGCGCGAGGGCGAGGGCGTCGCTGCCCGCGTGCTCAAGCGCCTCGACGTGGATATCCAACGCACTCGCAACGAAATTCTCGCTGAAATCGACCCGAACTTTTCGCCGGACGATCAAGACGAGGATGACGATGATGACGACGACGAATTGGAAGAAGGCGAAGGCCCCTTCGAAGAAGAGGCTCAGTCCCAGCAAGCGCCAGCCGCCGAGGAGGCGAAATCCAAAACGCCGGCGCTCAAAGCCTTTGGGCGTGATTTGACCAAGGTTGCGCGTGATGGCGGGCTGGACCCTGTCATCGGCCGCGAAAGCGAAATTGAGCGGGTCATCCAAATTCTCTGCCGCCGGACGAAGAACAATCCGGTGCTGATCGGCGAAGCTGGCGTTGGAAAAACTGCGATCGTCGAGGGCCTCGCCCAAGAAATCGCCTCGGGCAACGTGCCTGAAATTCTCCGTGACAAGAAAGTCATCACGCTCGATCTCGCGTTGATGGTCGCCGGCACGAAATACCGTGGCCAGTTCGAGGAGCGCATCAAGGCGGTCATGGACGAGATCCGCAAGGTGAAGAACGTCATCCTTTTCATCGACGAGCTCCACACCATCGTCGGCGCTGGCTCGGCGGAAGGCGCGATGGATGCCTCGAACATCATCAAACCCGCTCTCAGCCGCGCGGAACTCCAATGCGTTGGCGCGACGACGCTCAACGAATATCGCAAATACATCGAGAAGGACTCCGCTCTTGAGCGCCGTTTCCAACAGGTGAAAGTGGACGAGCCATCCGTCGATGACGCGATCAAGATTCTGCAAGGGCTCCAAGAGAAATATGAATCTCACCACAAGGCGAAATTCACGCCCGAGGCCATTGACGCCGCAGTGAAACTCACCTCGCGCTACCTCACCGCGCGTTTCCTCCCGGATAAGGCGATCGACGTGTTGGATGAAGCGGGCGCGCGCGCTCGCATCGGCACCATGACTCGTCCACCTTCGATCAAGGAGTTGGAATCCGCCATCGAGCAGATCAACCGCGACAAAGTCGCCGCCATCGCCGAGCAAAATTTTGAGAAAGCCGCCGCCCTGCGCGACGACGAAAAGCATGCGAAGAAGAACTTGGAAGAGACGCTCAGGAATTGGCGCGCCTCGTCTGAGGAGAAAATCGTCACCGTCAGTGATGACGACATCATGGCCGTGGTTGCCAAGTGGACGGGTGTCCCGCTCCGCCGGATGGAGGAGAAGGAAGCCGAGAAACTTCTAAAAATGGAGGACGAGCTCAAAAGCCGCGTCATCGGTCAAAACGAGGCCGTTATTGCCATTTCCAAAGCTCTCCGTCGCTCGCGTGCCGACTTGAAAGACCCGCGCCGCCCGATCGGTTCCTTCCTTTTCCTCGGCCCCACCGGTGTCGGAAAAACGTATCTCGCTCGCAATCTTGCCGACTTCATGTTTGGCGACCCAGATGCGCTCATCCAGATCGACATGTCGGAATACATGGAGAAATTCACCGCAAGCCGCCTCATCGGCTCGCCTCCGGGTTACGTCGGTTATGAAGAAGGCGGCCAGCTATCTGAGGCCGTCCGCCGCCGCCCCTACTCGGTCGTCCTCTTCGACGAGGTCGAGAAGGCGCATCCGGACGTGATGAATCTCCTTCTCCAAATCCTTGAAGAAGGCACAGTTACGGATTCTCTCGGGCGGAAGATCGATTTCCGGAACACGATCATCATCATGACCTCCAACGTCGGCGCATCATCCATCAAGCGGCAATCCGCACTTGGATTTGGCGCGATGAACGAGGACCAAGCCGACTTCGAGGGGATGAAGGAAAAAATCCTTGAAGAGTCGAAACGCTACTTCAAGCCCGAGTTCCTCAACCGCCTTGATGATCTCGTGGTCTTCCACATGCTTGAAAAAGTCGATCTCAACCAAATCGTTGATCTTGAGGTGTCCAAGCTCGTCAAGCGTCTCAAGGACAAGGATATCACGCTCACTCTCACGGAAGCTGCGCGCGACTTGCTCGCGGTCAAGGGCTTCGACCCTGCTTACGGTGCACGGCCGATGCGCCGCGCGGTCGAGCGTTTCCTGGAGGACCCGCTCGCGGAGTCGCTCCTGCGTGGAGATGTCAAACCGGGCGATTTCGTCAACGTCGTGAAAAAGCCGGATTCCGAGGAATTGGAGTTCGTCTCCACCCGTCCTGAGTCGAAGGAAGAAGTCAGCGAAGCTGGCGTCTAAGTTCCTCAGCTGCAATGTGTTTCCCAGCCAGCGTGCCCATGGTGCGCTGGCTGTTTGCGTAGGGGATTTGCACAGGATTCCGCGAGAAATTGGACTTTCGGGAAATTGACGGAGCGGCTATTCTCCGGGCGTGCGTTCGTTCTGCTGGCTGCTTCCATTTTCCCTGCTGGTTTTCGCCTGCCTTCAATGCCGGCCGATTGGCCCGCCGCCGGGTAGGACTGACAGCTATCAGAAGACGCGTCCGGTTTCCACTGCACCTTCGCGCCAGGGCGTCGGTCTCTCAGGCCTCCTGCGCGAGGTGAATTTGAGAAATGACATGGTCCGGAAAGGCACGCACGGGCGCAAAGTCGTGCGCCCGATGACGCCGCGCTACATCACAATCCACAGCACGCAAAACTACAGCGCCGATGCCGCGCGCCATGCTTTGGCCTTGAAAAAAGGGGCGCTTCGCTCGCCAAAAACCCGGACGGGCAACCGGATTGGATACCTTATCTGGCATTTTACCGTGGACCAAAAAGTCGCCATTCAGCACATGCCCACCAACGAGCAAGGCGAACACGCGGATTTTGGCGGCCCGGGTAACCGCTTGTCCATTGGGATTGAAATGTGCGAGCACCGTGGCAACGACCGCCGCGCCACTCTCGACCGCACGGCTAAATTGACGGCGGTGATGATGAAAAAAAACGGAATTCCTCTTAAAAACGTCGTTCCGCACTACCATTGGCCACGCCGTGGTCGCAATCCCGCGAACAAAAATTGCCCGCATTTCCTGCTCGAGAACGGACGTCCGGGAGCCAAGTGGCGTGGGTTCCTCAACCACGTGAATTATCATTACAAACGACTTTAACCATGAGTGAAGCCACCACAACGCACGGCAGTCCCGGCAACCGCGAGGTCGTTCTCGAGCCCGATGTCCACTATGCCTGTCAGCGTTGCACTGCCTGTTGCAAGTGGCCGGGCGATGTCCGGCTTGAGGAGGAGGAAATTCCACGCATCGCGCAATTTCTCGAACTCACCGAGCAAGAATTTCTCGATCGCTTCACGCGCTTGCGCACCAATCGGCAAGGTTTGTCACTCATCGAAAAGCAAAATCACGAGTGCATCATGCTGGACGGCAACGCCTGCCGCATCCATCCCGTCAAGCCCGAGCAATGCGCGGGCTTCCCCAATAAATGGAATTTTCCCGGCTGGCGCCAAGTTTGCGATGCCATCCCGGTGCCTGTGCCATCCGTTTGAAATCGCGCTTCTGCCCGGCGGTGACGGGCCGTTTCGTCGTGGATTGTCGAAATTTCAAATTTCCAAGTTGACTCGTAGCGACGAATTGAAGTCTCTTTGCGCGCCGCTAATGAGATTGAGTCTCATTACTAGCTCAAGCACCATGAAACCGAAGAATTTGAGTTGTCCCCAAGTGAGCGTGATGCTCGCCGCTGGCCTGAGCGCCGGTGCAATGGCTCCCGCGCAGGATTTGTTGAAGACCTTGGACCCGATGACGGTTCTGGGAGAGCGTGAGGAAGTTTTCACGGAAACTGGGTCCGCAGCGTATATTCCGGCAGAGACGATTCGTGCCGCTGGCAGCAACAACGTGAACCAAGTCTTGGCGAAGGTTCCCGGCGTTTATGTGCGTGAGGAAGACGGCTATGGAAATTTTCCAAATATTTCGCTGCGCGGTGCTGATGGGACGCGAAGTGAGAAGGTGACGGTGATGGAGGATGGGATTCTCATCGCGCCGGCCCCGTACGCGGGCCCTGCCGCGTATGCCACGCCACGCATTGCGCGGATGTCTGGCTTGGAAATTTTGAAGGGCTCGTCGCAAGTGCGCTTCGGTCCTCAGACCACGGGCGGCGTGATGAACTACCTTTCCACCGAGATTCCGAGTGAGCAGAGTTTCTACGCCAAGAGCACCTTCGGCACGGATCAGACCTTGTTCGGTCACAGTTACTTCGGCGATACCGTCGAGTTGGCGAGCGGGAAATTTGGATATCTGTTGGAGATTCACGGCAACCGGAGTGATGGTTTCCGTCAGATCGACGGCAGTGATCAATCCACGGGATTTTCGCTTTTCGAGCCGATGCTCAAGCTATCTTACGAGCCGAATACCGCGCTGAAGCAGCGCATCGAGTTCAAGGCGGGTTATTCGTCGTTTGAGGCGGATGAAACTTATGCCGGTCTCACGGAAAGTGATCTTGCGAGCGATCCCGACCGCCGGTATGCGGCGACGGAGTTTGATCAAATCAATACTGACCACTACCGGACTTATCTGAAGTGGATTGGCGAGCCATCCGCGCAATTGCGGCTTGAGAGCTCAGTTTACTACAACTACTTCAAGAGGAATTGGTATAAGCTCGACAAAGTGACGGGCGTGGCAGGCACTAAGCGGAGTTTGCATGAAGTTCTAGCACCTGCCAACGGCTTCAGCGGCGAGTTGGGAGTGCTGCAAGGCACTGCGCCCGGTCTAGCGGATGTGAAGGCGAACAATCGCAGCTACTCGGCGTATGGCTGGCAGAATCAAGCGGTTTTTAGCTTTGAAACCGGCTCATTGTCTCACGCGCTCACGGCAGGCTTGCGCTTTCACTATGACTATCAGGAGCGCGATCACTGGAATGACACTTACATTGCCGACGGCGCGGGGAACTTCACACTCGATCGGCGCACGCGGGTGGGGCAGGACAATCGCTTGGAGGAAATTTTCGCCACCGCCATCTATCTGGAGGATGAAATCACAACGGGAGCACTCACTTTGCGCCCTGGAATCCGTTATGAGTGGCTGGAGTTGGATGATCGGACGACGGTCAATGCCAATCCTGGCACGGGCGCTCCCGCTTCCACGGTGCGCACAAGTGGCGACGAGAATTTGCTGATGGGCGGCGTGGGTGCGAACTATGAGTTGAGTGATGTGAACTCGCTGTTTGGCGGAATTTACCGGGGTGTGAGTTCGCCAGGTGCGGGTGACTATTTCAAGGGAGTGGATGAGGAGGAATCCATTGCTTACGAGTTGGGCATTCGCCACCGCCGTGATGCGCTTAACCTTGAACTGACTGGTTTTTTCACGGATTTCAAAAACCTGATTTCCACGGACACCGGCCTCGGCGGTGACCCGACATTCAATGCGGGAGCGGCGGAGGTTTTCGGGCTGGAGTCGGTCGTGCAATACGATGCAGGGCGTGCGGCGGGGCTTGCCGCAGGGATTCCGCTTTATCTATCCGCGACTTGGACGCAGGCGGAGTTCTCCGGGACGACTCCGGGCTTGGCTGGCGGCGGTGACGGCATTTATTCCGGCGGGCGCGATGGGAATGCGCTGCCTTACGTGCCCGAGTGGAAACTCGCTGCGGGTGTGGGATTTGTTGCGGAAAAATGGGGTGCGAATTTGGATGCCACCTACTCCGGCAGCACTTGGGGGACAGGTTACAATGGCGATTCCCGGCTTGGCACGCAGACCAGCCGCGACGGAGAAATCGACTCGCTGTTGCTGTTCGGCTTGTCCGGCTACTACCAGGTCAATGACCACATCAAGTTGCTGGCGGGGATTCAGAATTTATTCGACGAGCGCGGCATTGTGAGCCGGATTCCAGAGGGACCGCGTGCGAATGCGCCGCGGATGGTCTATGCAGGCTTTGAGACTCAGTTTTGATGGAGAAAAAATGGCAATTATTTCAGCTTGATTCCAAGGTCGGGACCGCGAGGTTCCGGCCTCTGCGGCTTGCACGCGCAAGGGGATTGTGTTCCGCGCGGGCACTGCTTAGCGTTCCGACCTGACCGATGCACTCGATTTCACATGCCCTCAATATCGGCACGCTGGCCACTTGGCTGAGCGTGGCGGTTTTTGGCGTGGTTGCGGTGTTGGTGCCAGATTTTCAGGCGGCACCGGTGCTGCGTGTGGAGGAGGAAATTCCCCGGATGGCTGAGGATTTCACGTTGGGTGACTTGGGGGACGACGCGCCGGAAGCGGCGGAAAAAAGTGACGATGAAGGTGCGCCGCAAGATGAGGTGGCCAGTTTGCCCGCGCCACCTGAGCTCCCCGAGATCGCTGAGTTCTCGCCGTTGCCGGAAATTCCGGAAATTCCGAGGCAAGCGACGACCTTGGCGGTCGTGGCGGCTCCAACTCCGGCGCGGGCCGTGCGGCAAGCGGCGGCAGGGCCGGTGAGTGAGCGGCGCAATCCGCCAGCGCGGACCGGCAGCTCTGCGGCGGGCGCGGCCAGTTCTAATGCTGCGGCGGACGCCTCGCGCTTGGCGCAGGGGCGGATGCCTGCGCCGGTCTATCCCGCCGCCGCGCGGCGTGGCGGGCAGACGGGCACGGTGCTTGTCGAGTTCACGGTGGATTCCTCTGGCCGCGTGATTTCCGCGGTTGCCAAGTCTCCCTCGCCATGGCCGCTGCTCAATGCCGAGGCGGTGCGCACGGTGCGCAAGTGGCGTTTTCCCCCGGGTGGCATCATGAAACTCCAACGTCCAATCGTTTTCCAACTCCGTTAAAATGCTATCTAACATCATTGTCGAAACCTTCATTGAAGGCGGTTGGGTCATGTGGCCCATTCTATTTACATTTTTCCTAGCTCTCTGTGTGATTTTGGATCGCGTGGTGTGGTGGTTGCGGTTTCAGGCGACGCTTGATGCGGCGCGGCAAGAGCGCGCGCGCGTGGCGGTGGGTGCCGGAGACTTCGACACGGCTTGGCAGCTGAGCGATGGCTCGCCGGATCCTTATCTAGCGAATTTGCGTGAGGGAATCTCGCATGCGCACACTTCGATGCTCGCGGCGATGCAGTTGCACGCCACGCAGTTGATTGAGAAGTCGGAGGCGCGCATGTGGGTGATCAGCACGATGATCACTCTGGCGCCTCTGTTGGGTTTGTTTGGCACGGTGGTCGGCATCATGGGCTCATTTTCCTTTGTGGGAGACGAGCAACTGGCTGCCACCAAGGTTTCCGGGGGGATTGCCGAGGCGCTCATCGCCACGGCTTGCGGCATTGGCATCGCGATCCTTTGCTTGCTGCCCTACAATTTTTTCCGCAAGCGTGTGGCGGTTTTGCGTGGCTCGTTAGAGCGTTGGATCAACCACACTGAGTTGTTGGTCAAGTCCGCGAAAGAGCACGGTCATGACCTTGAAATTTTCGCCTCCAAGCTCGCCCGCTGATGCCAGTCCAACTTCAAAGCCGTTCCTCGGATGACGAGGGTGATGAGGCACGCATCGAGGTGGTGCCGCTCATTGACATCATGTTTTTCCTGTTGGCTGCCTTCATGTTAGTCAGTCTGAGCATGACGCAGCTGCACCGCGTGCCGATCGCGCTGCCAGAGGCTTCGACCGGGGTGGCTGAGTCGAAAACTCCGCCATTTCAAATCGCGATTGATCGGAATGGCGTGACGACATGGGATGGAGAAATTGTGACCTTGTCAGAAATCACGGATCGTCTGAAGGCGGAGAGCGGCGCGAAAGAAGCGGGTGTCTTGCTGGCTGCGGACGAAGAGGCGCGGCACAAGCAGGTTCTCGGCGTGCTCAATGCGGTGCGTGAGGCGGGAGTTGAAAAAGTGAGTTTTGAATCGAAAAATCCGAATCCCTGAGCTGTGAAATCCCGATTTCTTCCTTTCATCAATGCCTTGGGTTGTGTGGCGCTTGCCGGAGTGATTCTGGTGCAGTGGAACAAGGAGCGTGCGCTGAATGGCACGATTTCCCAGCTCCGGAGTGAGCTTTCGGAAGCGCGCGCCGCGGCGGATGCGCAGCGGCAGCGGATGGCGAGTTTGGAGCGCGACATTTCGGTTTTGAAAGAGTCGCTAGAGGCGACGCAGCAGGCCACGGAGGTTGCGACGCGTGCGTTGGACGAGACAGAGGCGGCCGGTGAGCTGTTGGTTGGCGAGTTGGCGGCGGTGCGCGCGCAAGTCGCGCTTTGGCAGGAGGCTATCGCCGGCCGGGATGAGACAATCCGGGAATTGGGTGAGGAGCTTGTG
>JBEGOB010000041.1:0-5531 GCA_041182265.1 Verrucomicrobiota bacterium
GCAACATCCGTCGCCACAAGCACCGGCGTCAGACCTTTTTTAAATTTCTCCAAAGCCTTCTCACGCTGCGCCTGCGATTTGTTGCCATGGATCGCATCCGCCGGGAACCCCGCCGCACACAGACTCTTGGCCAACTTATTCGCACCATGCTTGGTCCGGCTGAAAACAATGGTCAACTTCCCGACCTCCGCATCCGCCTGCCCGCGCAGCAACTGCTCCAACAATGGGCGCTTGCTCTCGCGATCCACGAAACAAACCTGCTGGTTGATCCGCTCGGCCGTCGTCGTCTCAGGCGCAATGCTGACGCGCGCCGGGTTTTGCAAAATGGTCTGCGCCAAATCCACAATGTTCGGCGCGAGGGTTGCGGAAAAGAACAAGGACTGCCGCTTGGCTGGAAGCAGCGAAACAATCCGCTTCACATCGCGCAAAAATCCCATGTCCAGCATCCGGTCCACCTCGTCCAACACGAAAAATTCGACCTGCGAGAGATCCACGCACCGCTGGTCGATCAAATCCAACAACCGGCCCGGCGTGGCCACCAAGACATCCACACCACCGCGCATCGCCGTGATTTGCGGGTTTTGGCCAACTCCGCCGTAAATCAATGTCTGCTTGAAGCGGACTTGCGCACCATACGTTGAAAAACTTTTTCCAACCTGCCCGGCCAGCTCACGCGTCGGCGCAAGAACCAGGGTGCGGCAACATTTCGGCCGCATCTGACGCGGGTTTTCATGCAAGGCATGCAAAATCGGCAACGCAAAACTCGCAGTCTTGCCGGTGCCGGTCTGCGCGCATCCCAAGAGGTCGCGGCCTTCCAAGAGCAGTGGAATCGCCTGCGCCTGCACAGGCGATGGCACGGTGTAATTAAGTTCGCGCAAAACGCGGAGGAGGGGCGCTGCCAATGGCAGAGCCTCGAATGAGGTCGGGGTCATGTGTCTAATTGTGTCTGCCTCATCCCACTTGGGCGGCAGACGGCGTCGATGAGAAGTCAGGTGAGCCTCAAACAATCTCTCATCGATGAAGACCGGAAAAGGGCGGAGCCGTTTCTTCGACCCCAGCGCCACTCAAAAGTGAGCAACGCAGCGCACGACGTAGCCAGATTCCGCCCAATGACAAGACTTTTCCGCCCACTCACACGCGCCGCGCTCGCCCGTGCTTTCACAGCCCAATTTCCCCCACCACCATTCTGGCTTGATACTTGGGTGCGAAATCGAAAGTCTGCGCCCTCATGTCCGCCGCTGTTCAACACACCCTTGCTGGCCCCGCCACTCTCGAAGGCACCTCTCTCCACACCGGTGAGAAGGTCACACTCACCCTGAAACCCGCCCCAGAAGGCCACGGATTCAAATTTCGCCGCGTCGATCTTTCAGATCAGCCTTTCATCAATGCCGATGTCGAAAAGGTGCAAACCGTCGAGCGCGCCACCACGCTCGCCGAGGGCTCCGTCAAGGTCCACACCGTGGAACACGTGATCTCCGCACTCACCGGCATGGGCGTGGACAACGCTCTCATCGAAATGAACGCAAACGAACCGCCGATCGGCGATGGCTCGTCACGCCCGTTCGTTGAAATGATCAAAAAAGTCGGCCTCGTCGCCCAATCCGCACCTCGCCGCGTCTGGGAAATCCGCGAACCTCTCCACATGGAAACTGGCGATGGCACGCTGATCTCCATTTTCCCCTGCAAGACTTTCAAAGTCTCCGTCACCAACGTCGGCCCCGATGGACGCTTCACCCAATATTTCTCAAGCGAAGTCAACCCAGCGACTTACGAAAAGGAAATTTGCGCCGCACGCACCTTCGTCTATTATGAGGACGTCAAGCCACTGCTTGAAAAAGGCCTCATCAAGGGCGGCTCGCTCGAAAGCGCCGTGGTCATCCGCGGCAACGAAATCATGTCCAAGGAGGCGCTCCGTTTCAACAATGAGTTCGCGCGCCACAAGGCACTCGACCTCATCGGCGACCTCATGCTCTCCGGCATCCGCATTTTTGGCCACGTCATCGCCGTGAAACCCGGCCACGGCCCGAACACGCAAATGGCGGCCAAGCTAAAGACGGAATACGCGCGCATGCGCTCCATGGTCCCCGCTGCCGTCTCCATCCCGGATGGCGAGAGCGTGCTGAATATCAACGAGGTGCTGAAAATCCTCCCTCACCGCTACCCATTCCTCATGGTGGACCGCATTGTCGATTGCCTCGGCGACAGCAAGTGCACCGGCGTCAAAAACGTCACCATCAACGAGCCCTACTTCACGGGCCACTTCCCCGGCCACCCCATCATGCCCGGCGTCCTTCAACTCGAAGCCATGGCCCAAGTCTCATCCGTCCTCATGCTCCGCAAACCGGAAAATACCGGAAAAATCGGCTATTTCATGAGTGCGGACAACGTGAAATGGCGCCGCCCCGTCCTCCCTGGCGACACGCTTTTCATCGAAAGCGAAATCATCAAAATCCGCGGATCAATCGGCCAAACCCGCTGCCGCTGCCTCGTCAACGGCGACGTGGTCTCGGAGGCGGAGCTGAAATTCGCTCTGCTTGACCGCTGAGCCACAAGCACGGAACCTACATCACCTCGTCTCAACTCTCCAATTTTCAATTTCCAGCTCCCATGTCCGAACGCAAGACTCTCGAAGAACGCGCCCAAATGACTGACCTTGAACGGGTCCGCCACTCTGCCGCACACGTCATGGCCACCGCCATCCTCCGCCTCTGGCCCGACGCCCAATTCGCCTACGGCCCGCCCGTCGAAAATGGCTTCTACTACGACTTCGAGATGAAGCACCGCGTCACCCCGGACGATTTCGAGAAAATCGAAGCGGAGATGAAAAAAATCGCCAAGGAGAACCAAAAATTCGAGTGGCGCGGCGTCACGCGCGAGGAAGCCAAGGCGATGGCCGAGTCCGGTCGCCTCGGCGGCCTCTCGGATCGTCCCGGGAATCCATCACGCTTCAAGCTCGACCTCATCGACAAAATCCCCGAAGGCGAACAGATTTCCTGCTTCCAAAATGGCGAGTTCATCGACCTCTGCGCCGGGCCTCACGTCGGCTACACATCCAAGTGCAAGAACGTGAAACTCATGTCTGTCTCGTCCTCCTTCTACATGGGAGATGAGTCGAAGGGACAACTCCAACGCCTCTACGGCACCGCCTTCGAGAGCAAGGAAGGCTTGGAAGACCACCTCGTCCGCCTTGAAGAAGCGAAAAAACGCGACCACCGCCGCCTCGGCAAGGAACTCGGGTTTTTCCACATCGACGAAGCCGTCGGCCAGGGGCTCATCCTCTGGAAACCCAAAGGCGCACTCATCCGCCGCGCGCTCCAAGACTTCATCACCGCAGAGCTCGACAAGCAGGGATATTCGCAAGTTTTCACCCCGCACATCGGCAAGCTCGATCTCTACCGGACCTCCGGCCACTTTCCCTACTACCAAGACAGCCAATACCCCGCGATCGCCGAGCGGGATGTCTTGGAAAAACTCGCGGATGAAGACGCGACGTGCAGCCAACTTCTCAACGGCCTCGAAAAAGGTGACTACGAGGGCTACCTGCTCAAGCCGATGAATTGCCCGCACCACATCAAAATCTACGCGAGCGACCACCATTCCTACCGCGACCTCCCCGTCCGGCTTGCCGAGTTCGGCACTGTTTACCGCTGGGAGCAATCCGGCGAGCTTGGCGGCATGACACGCGTCCGCGGCTTCACCCAAGACGACGCCCACCTGTTCTGCACCCCGGACCAAGTCGCGGAAGAAGTGACAGGCTGCCTGGATCTCGTGAAAAAGGTGCTCGGGACGCTCGGCATGAATGATTACCGCGTCCGACTCTCCCTCCGTGACCCAGAGTCTGACAAATACGTCGGCTCCCCAGAAAATTGGGACAAAGCGGAAGCAGCACTCCGCCAAGCGGTCCAAACCCTCGGCGTGGACTACACGGAAGAACTCGGAGAAGCCGCGTTCTATGGCCCGAAAATCGACTTTGTGGTCAAGGATGTGATCGGTCGCGACTGGCAACTCGGCACCGTCCAAGTGGATTACAACCTCCCTGTCCGTTTCAATCTCAGCTACATCGGGCCAGACAACCAAGCGCACGTCCCCGTGATGATCCATCGCGCGCCCTTCGGCTCACTGGAGCGCTTCACCGGACTGCTCATCGAGCACTTCGAAGGAAAATTCCCCACTTGGCTCGCGCCTGAACAGGTCCGCGTCATCCCGATCTCGGAGAAAACTCTTGAAGCCGCAGAAGCCGCAACCGCCAAGCTCGCCGACGCCGGAGTCCGCGTGTCCATCGACCGCACGCCGGATAAGGTCGGCGCTAAAATCCGCCTCGCCCGCCTCGACCGCGTCCCCTACATGATCGTTCTCGGGCAAAAGGAAGTGGAGGACGGCACCGTCTCGATCCGCCGCCGCGACACGGAAGAACTCACGACGCTCTCGCTCGAGGACTTCATCGCCTCGGTAAAAGCGGAGATCACGGAGCGCAGGCTGTCATAAAGCCCGCCTCTCTCGCAGCGCCAAACACTCACAACGAGGGTCGCCCATGTCGGCGGCCCTCGTTTTTTTCACCTTCCCCCCAGCAAGATCCGGCTCACAAGTCACTGCTACCTTGCCTCATCCACAATCTCAGGCGATGGTCCACCCATGAGCCAGAACGTGATCAGCCTCTTGCAGCAACTCATCCGCATCCCCTCCCTCAATCCGGAGCACGCCCCGGACAGCCCGCACGCGGGTGAGGAAACTTTGGCCATTTTCCTCGCTGGCTGGCTGGAATCCATCGGCGCTGAAGTCACGCTCGAAGAAGTCAAAACCGGCCGGCCCAATCTGATCGCACGCTTCGCCCCGCTCGACGGCCGACCACGCATCCTCCTCGGTCCACACCTCGACACCGTCGGCATCGCCGGCATGACACTCGATCCCTTCTCTGGCGAGAATCGCGACGGAAAAATCCACGGCCGCGGCGCATCTGACACCAAAGGCCCCATGGCAGCGATGCTCTGGGCGCTGCACGAAAATCAAACGCTCCTCCGGGATTCACGCACTGCCGTCGATTTCGTCGCCTTCATGGGCGAAGAATCCGGGCAGTGGGGCTCCAAGGATTTCGTAAAACGTCACGGCAAGGACTACCAATTCGCCCTCGTCGGCGAGCCCACCTACATGCAAGTCGTCCACGTCACCAAAGGCTCGCTCTGGGCAAGCCTCCGCACCCATGGCAAGGCCGCCCACAGCTCCCAGCCCGAACGCGGCGAAAATGCCATTCTCAAACTCTGCAACGCGCTCACCCAACTCGACCACCACCTCGGCTCCGCTCTCGCCAAGTTCACCCACCCAGTGCTCGGCCACTCAACTCTCAACGTCGGCATCATTCGCGGCGGCACCCAGCCAAACATCGTCCCAGACAGCGCCCACGCCCAACTCGACATCCGCATCACGCCCTCACTCAGCGCCGCGGGCGGTGCGCTCTCACTCCTCTCCGACACGATCATTTTCCACGAGCTACCCGTGGAAATTTTCAACGCGCATGAGAACCCACCCATGGAAAC
>JBEGOB010000042.1:0-8175 GCA_041182265.1 Verrucomicrobiota bacterium
GGGATGCCGGATTTCATCGGCCTTGCCGAAGAATCGGGGGCGGTGGTGGCGTCGCCATATTCCGACGGCGTCGGTGCTGGCGACAGCGCGAAGGTTAAATTTCAACTCCACAATGCATCCGGGCAGACCGGAAAGCCGGGTAAAGTCACCTGGACCCTTCCGCCCGGATGGACGGCATCCCCCGCGGAGTGGGACCACGGCCCGGTTCCGCTCGGATCGAACCTGAAACAGGTGGTGACCTTCACCCCGCCGGAAGGGGCCACCCCCGGCACCGCCCGAATCGCCTATCAGGACTCCCGTTTCCGCTGGAAACAGGATTTCACCCTGACTGTCTATCCGAAGGCCACCAACGTCACCGACTGTGATTCCACCGCGGGCTGGACGGCCTTGAAAGGTGCCTTGCTGACCATGGACCGGGACATGATCAAGCTCGCCTCGCCAACCGGCAGGTCTCGCAGCGATTATTTCGGAAGCGACAGATCCGCGGCGAACTCAGTGCGTGTCACCTTACCTCTGAAGCAGATCGATTTCAGCCGCAAACCGATCCTCAAAGTCACGGTGCCGGACCTCAACGGAAGCGGAACGATCATCGGCCTTCTGGATGAAAAGGGCGTCTGGAAAAAATGCGGGGAAGCAAGCGTGGGCACCACCTCGATAGATCTGGCAACCGTCACCAAATGGAAAGGCTCGCAGGATGTCACCCTGACACTCGATCCTGTGACCCAGTTCGGCAGCTTCGTGCGGGTCCGCAACATCAAGGTGTGCTACCCATAGTCTGTTTTGTGAGCAACCCAGCCCACTATATTCTACAACCATGATTGCAGGCATTGAACTGGGCGGCACCAAGACCGTTATCGCCACCGGCACCACAAACGGCATCGTCTAAGAAGAGTTGAGATTTCCCACCACCGGTCCGGAGGAAACCTTGGGCCGTCTTATCAACTGGCTGCGTGAACGCGGCACGCCGACCGCAATCGGAGTCGGCGCCTTCGGTCCACTTGGAGTGACTTCCGGACGCAAAAACCATGGCAAACTTCTCGCCACCCCGAAACCGGGATGGGCAGGATTTTCCATCATCGAAGCCCTCGCCAATGCATTCCCGCAGGCGCGGGTCGTCATTGAAACCGATGTCAGCGCCGCCGTACTGGCTGAAACGCGCTTGGGACCCGCGAAGGGCCACGACGACGTTGCGTATACTACCATCGGGACCGCTATCGGCGCGGGCATCCTGTCCGGTGGGGGCCTCATTCATGGCGCGTTGCACCCGGAATTCGGGCACATCAAAGTGTCGCGTCAGCCTGGCGACGACTTTGTCGGCGTCTGCCCGTTCCATGGCGATTGCCTCGAAGGGCTCGCCAGCGGTCCGTCCATCGCGGCGCGTTGGGGCTTGTCGGCTGTGGATCATCCGGCGTGGGATAGAGAGGCGTGGTATCTAGCACACGGTGCCCTGTCATTGCTTGGGATCGTTGCCCCGGAGCGAATCATCATCGGTGGAAGGATTTAGCAGGCCGCTTATTTCACACCTCTCCTAGACGCGCCCTACATCGTCGCGCCGGCCCTCGGTCAGCAGGCTGGGATCATCGGCGCGCTGCTTCTGACATCTCATTCCTAGTATAAGCTGCCGCCCATCGATTGCGGAACTCCACACTGCGACCCACTTCGGCAGCATGGTCCGCGCTTGCCGGTTCAAGCGGTGCTCTGACAATGATGAATTCAACCAGCGAATCGACTACGGAAGTTGAACGGCCTTGAGCCGACCGAAGAGTTTGCCAGCAGCGGCTTTTGCGGCGGGGAGGGTGATAACGATGGTGTCTGTAACAGAATCCGGCACCCCTTGCGTGACAACGCAGTCCACTCCGTCAGTAAGCGAGCTGGAAGACCCAACAGGAATTTCATTTATAGGAGATAGAAAGCTTAGGTCGGTGGACCACTGAAAGGTGAGTGCGACAATGGATTCGGAAGCAATCCGCCGCTTGAAGGAGAAGATCAAGCTACCCGAGACCTGTGAACTGGTTGGCAGCAGTGCGGTGGAGTTGGAGCCGGGATTGGCGGGATTAGGCTCGCTGCCGAGGACGAATTCGAGGCCGTTGCTCAGGCCGTCGTGATCCGGATCGGCATCGAAGGCTGCACTTGTTCCGGCAAGACCGCTGGCGGTGACCCAATCGTAAAAGGGTGATTCCAACGTCACGAATCCGGTGGTTTCATCGAATGTATATAACTTTCCACCAACCGCTCTGGTCCACTTGTTGGAGCCGGCATCGGTCCAGTCCACTACGGTGAAGGAGTTCCCATAGGCGTTGGTGAGCGATGCCACATTTTCAATCTGCCAACTGCCGATGGTGAGAGTGGTCGCGTCGGTGAGAGTGGTGTCGATGACAAAATCCCCGTTTAAGACGGCCGTTCCGGCACCCGAGATACGATTGCTGAGCTCGCTGTCCTCACCCGTGACAAATCGGAGTTGAGCGTTGTCCGCCAAGGTGAGCGTTCCGGCGCTGATCGTTGTATTGCCGGTGTAACTGTTTGTTCCGGACAAGGTCTGGTTGCCAGTGCCGGTTTTCACCAGGTTGATCGTGCCGGAGGTGTTTTGAATGACTCCGGAGAACGACGCGGTGGTGTTGTTCGCTCCGATCGTCAGGTTTGAGACGGATCCCTCAGTGAAGTTATCAACGATCTTGCGACCCGAGCCGCTGCCTGCGTTGGTCAAGCCGTTGATCGTTTGGTCATAGCCGGCGAGATCGAGTGTGGCGGTGCCGCTGGCTGATGTGCTGAGCACGAGGTTTCCTTTACCGGTCCCGTATGGCAGGGCGTTGTTTCCACCCAGACGCAGGGTGGAGTTCGCAGTGCTATCTGTGTAAATCCTGGTTGCCCCCGCATAGTCATTGTTAGTGCCGCCGATGACGACAGCGCGGCTGGTTTGGGAGCGAATCGTGAGGCCTCCAGAGCCAGTGAGGCCACCGGTGATGATCATGTCGCCCTCAGAGTTGCTGGGAATCAATGTTGCGCTTCCGAGGAGTGTGATCTTGTGATTGGCAATCGTCAGCGGGGATCCGTTATCGCCCAGGTAAGCACCATTGCCCATGGAGAAAGCATTGGGGTTGCTGCCGAGCAAATCCTCGTTGGCCAAAAGCAAAAACGAGTAAAGACTCGAACTCAGTAGGATGCTGCCGCTGAACTCGTTGTTCGCCGTCCCGGAAAGTCTGATGCCGCTCTGCCATGCGCTGCCACTGACGTTCAAAGACCCGGAACCTGTGAGAATTGTCACTGTTTGTGCCGGTGCGCTTGCGTTGATAGTTCCGCTGGTCGCCACTTCGAGCGTGTTTAAGGGATTTGTCCCACTTATGACAAGAGTGCCACCGTTGAGAATCACATTGGGATTCGTGGAGAGAGTTTCCGTAGCGCCGGTATTCACCACTAGGGGAGGCAACTGCGCGGAGTCATAACTTAGCTTGACCGCTCGCAAGCTTAACGAACTTCCGTCAGTCTTTACCGGATCGATGTGAAGCTGCAGGTTTTTGAGGCCGGTCCATCTTGTCCCTGCCAAACTCACCGTATAAATCCTGGGATAACCCGCAGTCACGAGCGACTTGTAGGTGCCATTTTCATCCGTCACTCCGATCGCGGAACTGCGGGCGTCGCTGTCGGCCACATGGATCGTCAACACCGGGTTTCGGGTAAAGTCCACATTTCCAATGGGGAACGAGACCCGTCCGTTATTCGTGATCTGGGTGCCGTTCTTATACTCCCAGCGCGTCAGGCCCTGCATCGGCGCTACTTTGAGCATTCCATCATCCATCGCCACGCTGGCACCGCCGGAGCTGGTCCAATCACTGGTGGCCTCGCAGTCCGTGATGGTCCGGCCATCTCCATAAGTCTTGAGCAACACCTCTTTACTCCAGGTGAACCGCGAATCGCTGAAGGTAATTGATGCGGTGCCTATGGACATCCCAGCCGGCGGGGTAAATGAAACTACCTGCTTCAGGTTGAAGCCTTGAGTCACCGCTCCGTGAGTCCATTGCGCTGGCGAGGAGCTCCAGCCCGGCGGAAGTGTCCAACAGACAGTTCCCGCACCTCCCGTTGTCCCGGAGACGTTGTGAAGTTCAATGCTCATTTTGACGCTATCCCCCGAACCCACCGCGTCTGCATACGGCACCACAGCCATGGCTCCGGCCTCTTCCGCGAGTCCGATAAAATCAGGCATGCCCACATTGACAAAGTTGGCAGGCAAGAGATCCATTACGGCCTTGTAAGTAGTCGGTGATAAGCGGGAATTGGCTGTGATGAATTTGGGGCCATTCCCGGGCTGTTGCGCCGCAGTCGCTTGAATATTGGCCACAATCGTCTCGGGCGTGGATACTCCGTTGTTCTCCCAGAGTCGTAATTGGGGAACCATACGCACGACCGGCATGCCGTTATCCAGCCAGAAGGTCTCCGAGGTGCCAATGTCGTTGGGAAGAAGGGTCATCAATCTCACTCCAGGACTCGCAGACGAGCCTGTGGCATAAGCACCTAACACGCTTTTGAACGCTGTCCCGCTGTCCCAATAGTCCACTGCGGGGGATATTCCCAGCTGATGAATCCCCATCTGGGTATCCTCCGTATAGAGCTGAAGCTGGCTCGGAGACATGGCACTCGGATGAGTGTAGCCCGCACCACTTGGTCCCACCCAGAACGAATCCTTGGGGGTGGCGGTCTTGGCATAGTACTCGACCATGGCAGGGGCATATTGCGCGAGCAGTGGATTGAATCCCCATGTCACTGGAATCTGACCGCGGTTGGGGTCTCCCCAGAATCCCGCCATCAGTGCGTAGCTCAGGTCGATGGCATCGGCCGAGCCCCACCCGAAATTGACGTAGGTCTTGTTTTCCAAAACGGATACCTCGCGGACCTGTGGAAGAGGAACGGGCTGGCCGGGTTGATCCAATGGCACATGCTGCCAAAAGGACGAGTTTCCGTGTGTTTGTCCGTAGCGTGCTCCGTATTGGCCGAGTTTCAGACAGGAGTAGTCTTCGCCTCCTTCCGTCCACCCGTGAAGGACGGCGGGAGCCTGGAGACCGGCCAGCAGCGTATCCAGATTGGGATAAGGGTTGGCTGCATTGAAAATCGGCTTGTTTTGATAGAACTGATACATTTTCTTGGCCACCGCGAAATCCAAGGTTTGCAGGAAAAAGGCAGAATTACCGCAGTGCGTGGCCCAGTTTGGATGGCAATTCGCCCGCTGATTGGCGAGCGACCAAGTGCAGGCGCTCTCCTCGTCATCCGCATACGGCCGTGACACCGTCAGATCGCGGGTGATTGTCAGATTAGTGAACTCGTTCGTGGGCGGCGAATAAAGCGGAGTCGTCGGATCGTTCCCGTTGGCGTCAAGGAAACGAATGGACTTCACCGTCACCGTGGTATCCGGCGTCATGGGGCAGATCCGCAGAGTCGCTATCCCGACCGTCGGGGTGAACAAGCCCGAGGCCGCCAAATCCACCGTGAATGTCCCCGTGGTGGTCATATTGGTTAGCCCGGGCACCAAGATGCCGTTCCGGCTTTCGTAGGTGTTCACCGTGGAGCCCATTTTCGAGGTAAGGCTCCACATCCCACCTGGAGTCAAGGCGCTGACAACCACCTCGATCTTGGGCGTCACGGAGAGATCCAGCATCACCGTCTTGGAGCGATAGCAGCCGTAGGAAGCAGCCTTGCTGCTTTGGTCCGCTCTCGGCGTCACGGCCTGCCCATCTGTGGTGATGGCTGCATCTGCGAACATTTGTGACCAAACCCTAGTCATCGTGTCCTTATACCAATAGAGACTGCCATTGAGAGACGGCGTCGAGTTGTTCAAAATATTCGGAGTCACCGCAATCAGGTCCTCTTGCGCCGAGTAATTCGCCGAAATCCAGTAATTGTAATACTTGTCGATAAATTTGCCCTGAGTGTTATCCCAATAAGTCGGCTGATACTTTACCATGCCCTTAATGAGCGGGGTCACTCCATCCGCCCGCTTCAGGGTTGCAAATGTCGCCACGGCATCGTTCAGCGATTTGAGGCGGGTGAAGGTAAATCCCTTCTGATTGCGCAGATAGTTCACATAAGTGTTGTTCGCGCTGTCACACCCGTTCTCATAGACATTGGTGAGAAAAAGCCGCGGAGCATCGCGATTGACAATGCCTTGTAGCGTTCCGATCAGGTAGTTCTCCTCGGTATTGGCAAGCCCACTCGTGTCTAGGAGATAGGCCGGGCTTGCGCTGGCGTCAAACGCTCCGATAGCAAGCACTGCGGCGAGTTGGAGAAACGTTATCGTTGATTGGGTCGCAGTATTCATTGGCAAATGATTAGTTTTCAAAAAGATTCATGAGTAGAAGTGGCGATGATATCCGCCTTTTTGGCTCACTTGTGAAAGCGAAGTTCACATGGGGAAAATGAATCAAGGGGCGACTCCTTTGGGTGCATTTGGACCAGGTCTCCATACTTTACCCTCGATGTTTTTTCGGGACAGTCGCGCGGCGGCAAAAAATTCGTCGAGCAGGACTGCCTTGAACCGGCCGGGAGGCAGAAGATCCATCACCGCCTTGGCCTTGTAGGGCGTCATGTGACGATTGGCGCCGTACACGACGACAAACCAGGGGCCTTTGACATCCTTATAATCCTCGATCAGCATTTGAGCGAACTTCTTTGGATCATTGAGAGTATAATAATGGTTCCCGTAGATGATTGGGAAATCTGCTAGTTTATAGTCCACCTTCTGCTCGTGGTTATACCATTGGGTCAGGCCACTGACATTCATGCCGCGCGCAAATTTTTCCCACACCGGCCCCTTGTTCGAAATCCACCAGATATCAATTTGATCGGTATCCGTCAGCTTCAGTCCATTGTTAATCTGTCCGACATATCTCTCCGCCATTTCAGGAGTCATCCGATTTGGATGCGTATAACCCCAGCCTGCTGCGGCGGTGAAGAAATAGTCATTTCGAGACACGGTTTTATAGTAAAACTCCATAAGCCCGGAGTAGCGCTCGAAGATGGCGGGCGACACGCCCCAGTTCAAGGGGATGCTGCCACGCTCCGGTTGAAGCCATCCCCCATGTCCTTGAAGGGCCACCGCATTTTTGATGCTGTCGCCTTCATTGACCATGAAGGCAAGGTAGATTTTATCCTCAAGCTTCACATCCGACTCTGATATACGCTGATGGATTTGCTTCAAGGGAAGCTTCGTCGCCTTCCACCGGTTGAAGAAGGAGTTATTAGGGACGCCCGAGCAAACGACGACTAGGCCATTCTCGGTGATGACCCTCACAAACGTATTTTCATCAATGGCGCCCCAACCAAAAACCGGAGTGAGTGGTGGATAGCTACCCAGAATCTTCAGCACCGCCTCTGCCTCATCGGGCTTGGAGTGTTTGGGATCGGGCTTGTCGGCGGTATCGTCTCGATAGTGTGTAAGATCATAAACCATCCATTTTTCTTGCACCGCTTGATCAATATCTACGTAGGTGTCATGCTCCGCTAGGCCGTAGTTTTTGACCCGCGAGACCAGCCCACCCTTCGCCACTTGTGGAAGCACATTGTCGATCATCCACCGATGAACCGCAACCTTGCGTGATACGTCCGGAATCACCGGAATCGTCTTCGTATCAAAAGCGACCTTCAACCCGGGTAAGATCTGTTCCATCGCGCTAAGATCCTGACGCAGAACCGGAAGCGCATCCAGTTGTCCGGCCAAAGTTCCCACCAATGCGACTTCGGCCTCAAAGTTATCATAGACGATCCAGCCGTTCGCCCTCTTCCCGGACTTGGCAAGAAACGACTCCCACGGCTCGACGGTGAAGTCAAAAAATCCAGCCACATCCCAGATGTCCATCCAAGCTTCTGTTATGGTTGGATACTTCTTTTTAAACTCTTCGGTAACCGCTGGATTCCAAGACTGTAAATGCATTTTGTCCGGCTTCTCGACGTAACGCATGTCCATCCACGTGTTATCTGTTCCGAAATCCAAATAGATACTTGGGCCACTTCGGTTGGTTAAGCCTTGGGCGGCCAGTAAGGCCAGTTTATAGGGCTGGCTCAACCCTTTAACTGGGACACGAGTGGCCGGCAGAGCCGCCGCTGCCACGTCGAACAAGACGAGAGCAAGGAACACCATAAAAATTTGGATCCTGCTCGAAACGAGGTTATCCGTGATCATCGGCCTAGTGT
>JBEGOB010000043.1:0-14294 GCA_041182265.1 Verrucomicrobiota bacterium
TTGTCGCGACGCACCGTTTCGCCGCTGGTTAGAATAGCATCCACGGTCGAGCGCAAGCGGTGGACATCGCTTCGAGAGTCTGCGGACGTGAGCCACTGCCCCTCACCCGGCGGCCGCGTGACCCGCCCATCGAGACTCATCGCAGTTTTCCAAATGACCCATGGCAAGCCGGTTTTCCTCACCTTGAAAAACGGCCGCAGCAAGCGTTCCGCCGCCTCACCGCGCACCCCGGCAAGCACCTCGATGCCAGCCTTGGTTAACAATTCATCCGCGCGGCCGGCGTGCGCAGGATTCTCATCCCGGCATGCATAAACAACCCGGCGGATCCCCGCATCCATCAAACCCTGCGTGCACGGCGGTGTGCGCCCCTGCGTCGAGCAAGGCTCCAGCGTGATGTAGATGGTCGCTCCCCTAACGGCCTCACTCCCATGACTCCGCTCCGCATCCGCCAGCGCCTCACGCTCGGCGTGCGGACGTCCTGCCGCCCGATGCCAACCGCGCCCTAATAAAACCCCGTTTTTCACGATCACCGCACCAACCGGCGGATTTGGCGCGGTCTTGCCGACACCTTTCCGCGCCTCTTCAAGCGCTCGATCCATCCATTTCTCATCCTCGTTCATGGCGACTCAGAGTGCTCCGGAATCATGGAGATTTTCAAAGGATCCTTGGTCGTTAGGTGGAGATCGCGTTGTGGAAATGGAAACTCGATTCCCGCCTCGGCGAAGGATTTTTCAATCATCCCGCGCACGTCGCTCTCGACCTGTTCGGGATTTCCCTGTCCCATTTCAAACCAGAAATAGAGTTTGAAAATCAAGGCATTGTCGCCGAAGTCCTGGAAGATCACCAGCGGTTCAGGATCCTTGCGCACTAGACCGTGACGCACAGCGCAATCCGCAAGAATTTCCTTCACGCGGCTCACCGAACTGCCGTAGGCGACGCCCACGTTGACAAAGCGCCTAACCACTCTTGTTGCTAGAGTGAGGTTGGTGATGGAAGTCTCTAGAAACACTGAATTCGGCACCAAAGTCTCCCGCCCATCCGCACTGGATAGAACCGACGAGCGCGTGTTGATCTCCACGATCGCGCCCTGGAATCCGCCCACGTCCACAATGTCGCCAACGCGGATTTTCCGCTCAAACAGGACGATGATGCCACTGATGAAATTTTTGATCAGCGTCTGCGATCCAAAGCCCAAACCGATGGCCAGCGCACCTCCGAAAAACGCGAAAACCGTGAGTGGAATCCGCAGGAAGTGCAATGTCGTGAGAGCGAGCAAAACCCCAACCACAATCATCATCCAGTTACTCAGCGTATTCGCCTGCGCCTCAGCGATGCGACCGCGCCTCACCACCATGCGCTGCAAGCGCGACTTGATGCGCGAGGCGATCAAATACGCCGTCGTGAAAAACAAGATCGCGATGAAAAATTTCCCCAGAGGCACACCACGCTTTTCCGTGCTCGTTAGGCCGCCGATGATGACAGTGTCGTCATAGTGGAAGACGGGAAAATTCCAAATCTTCAGCATCGAGTTCCAAACCGAGGTCGTCGCGCCAGCTAGACTTGCGGCACGCAGCTCCGGCTTATCATCCGGGTCAAACTCATCCAGCCAGCGCCGGATCATGCGCCGCTGCGAGGCGACCGCCTGTGAGAGGCGCTGACTCACGGCTTGCTTTTCCCAAAGCGCCGCACGCCGGGTGTTGATAGGCACCAGCCGGGGATCTTCCGAGTCCATGATGGCAGCGCGGGATTCCTGCTTGCCTATGTCCGCATTGATATTCGACAAATCATTGATTACCAACACCGACCAAGATTTCAGTCGCTCACTGGCCGTGCGCATTGAGCGCAGGGCATCCTCGCGCAAATCCAGAGCCGTGGGCGGCGCATCCATCAGCACCTTGCGGTCTCGATAGGCCAGCGGGAAGTCCGGCTCGAGTTGATCCATAAACTCCAGCCGCTCCACCACAAATTGGAGGCTTTCCACCAGCGTTTCCTCCGATTCTAATTCTAACTTTGCGATCGATAATGCCTCTGACTCCACAGTCTCACCGCTTTGTTCCGCGGCTTCTAGCAACTGATTCACCTGCGCCTGCGTCCGGTCCCGCTCCTTGATTGCATCCTGCTGACGCTTGCGCGTGGCAACGATTTCCTTACGAATCGCCGCACGCCGGTCATCCGCAGCTTTTTGGACTTTCGACAAATCCTCATCGGTGAAAAACGCACTTTTTTTAGCCGTTGCGACTTGCCGATCCAAGAGCGCAAGTTCGATTTCCCCCGTCTCGACCCGGTCTTGGAGCACCTTGGCATTGGCGCGCAAATAACTGTTACGCATCGCGAGAAGGCGCGTCTTCGTGCGGTGGGCGCTTAGCCGCCACTTCGCCGCGACGCCGGCCTCGCCCTTCGCTTCCGCCTCGGTGAGCAGCCGCTGCATGACTTCCGCCGCCTGCTTTCCCTCATCGAGGATCGTCGCCAAACTTCGCTCCATGAGTGCCAGCGATGAGCGCGAGGATGACAGCTTTTCACGCATCGCAACCTGCTGGTTCTCAAGCTCATCGACAAACAAGATCGAATACGGCGGCTTCTCCTGAAATCCCGTCCAGGCCGCAGCCGCCGTGTGCGCGTCTTCCAGCGCCTTCTGCTCGACGGGCGCCGTGCTCAGAATTTTTTGGTGCCGGGCGATCCAAATGACGATTTGATCCAAGTCGCGCCGGTAGTCCGCGAAGGCTTGCCCGGTGACACCCACCGGTAAATTTGCCTCAGCGTCCGGCTCATTGATCTTCGCCAAAGCCCCACGCGTTTCCTTGAGCCAGAGTTGCAAGCGCGCCTCCGTTTCTTCAGGCGTCTCGGCGGCGGGAGAGGCCGCTGGCGGAGGAGTCTTCGAACTCGAAATCCCGGGAATTTGCCCACTCGCTAGGCTCGCGAAACTCACACCGACGAGGACCGCAAGGCCAAGCGCCTTTCCTAACAATCGTTCATTCATAAATCTCCGCGTGCGTCTTTCTCCAACTGAATGCGGTCATTGAGATTGCGAGCCTTAACGCTGTTGCGCTTGGCCCAGCGCTCGACAGCCATTTGGCGCTTCTCCGAGCGTTTCTTGAGTGCTGCAATTTCATTTTCGAGATTGAGGAAATTTTCATAACGCGCCGGATCGAGCGTGCCAGCCTCCACAGCAGCGCGGATGGCGCACTTCGCATCCTTGCGGTGGCTACAATCCGAAAATTTACAATCCGCTGTCAGCGCATCCACATCCGCGAAACTGTCGCGCAATGTCGTCTCGTCCGTCCACATCTGGATCTCGCGCATGCCGGGATTATCAATCAGCATGCCACCGTTGCGCAGAGGCACGAGCTCGCGGGAGGTCGTGGTGTGCCGGCCTTTTCCGGTGATTTCATTCACCTCGCTCGTCCACTGCCAATCCTCACCATACAATTGGTTCACGAGCGTGGATTTACCCACTCCACTGGAGCCGACCATGCACATGGTCACGCCTTTTTTGAGGTATTTTTTCAGGACTTTCAGCCCTTGGCCATTGAGCGCACTCGTGACGTGAACTGACGCGCCATCCCACAGCGCGGCGATTTCCGCAGCGGCCTTGTCACTTTGCTCGCGGGGAAAAAGGTCCGACTTATTGACCAGCACCACCGCCTTCGCGCCACTGCGGCCGATGAGCATGAAATAGCGCTCCATGCGCCGGATGTTGAAATCCGAACCCGCATCCGTGACCACTGTCACCAAGTCAATGTTCGCGCCAATGACCTGCGCCTGCGAACTGTTGCCCGGCATTTTCCGGGAAAAACACGTCCGCCGCGGCAAACTGGCACGGATCACATGCGGCTGGTTTTCATCGCCCAACTCGACCGCAACCCAGTCCCCAACCGCTGGCAAATCCGCATCACAAGTCGCTTCATGCCAGACGCGCCCGCACAGGATGACATCGATTTCCTCCCCGCCTTTGATGAAAGCGCCGTAGTTGATCACCGTCTCACGGATCAAGCGCGCCGGCACCCAGCCCTTGCCACGATAGGCGGTAAAAGCGGCCTCCAAATCTTCATTCCATCCAAGTTCCTTCAAAGTCATCCGCCGCCAACTTAGCGGAATGTGCGCGGCTGTCGATTCCCGCTTTCTCGACATGTGCGGGTTTCCGACGGGAAAAAAACTTTGCATTCCACTCCAACAAATGGAAGGATCCTCCCCGGTAACCTCTCGGTTGCCGCCCCCTCGCCCCCCCATTCATGCCAACGCAGTTTCACGATTGTCTGATCGATCCGCTCGCCCTGAACCACCGGGGAACCTTCGTAATTCCGAGAACTTCGAGGATTCCTCGGAGCTAGGAGGACACACGCTGCACTTGCCCCCCCAGTTCATCCGCGCCATCACCGCTGTTTAAAGAGTCATGTTATCGTTCAAGACAGAGTTGGAAATCGAGACCTCGGCGCGCGAGGACATCGGCCACACACCCTTGCGACTCAGACTTCCGCCGCTTGCGATTTTTGACACGCCTGAAGCACGCATCGCACCGGATGAGTTCTTTCTCTCCGATAGTTTTGACACTCAAGAGCTTCCAGAAAGTTTTGGCTCGCTCCCACCCAACGATTCGCCGTCAGACAAGACGCCTCCGCCCCCGGGAATGGTCCGCTTGGTCATGATCGAGGTCGCCCAAGGCAATTACGACAAAAAGCTCGTTTATAAATACCTGACCCACCTCACCCCCGGCACCGCAGAATTTAACGCCGCCTACATCGAGACGCGCCTGAAAAATTGGGATAAGGCGCGCTGGTCCGCCTCCAAGGCCACTCCCATGGTCAAAGCGGCGAAGAACAAGTCTGGCAGAACCCCGGCCGCCTTCATTCGCTGGGAAGTGGATTCATTTCGCGAACTCCTCAGCCTTGGCGGAATTTGGTTCTGCCTGCTGACAGGCGCCCAGTTTGTGGTGGCCTTCTACTCGGCTCCGCTGATTCGGGTGATTCCCGCCACGGAATTCATCCAAGGATACGTCATTTCAGACTACATTGGCTCCCCTGCCCCATGGCCGTTTTTAGCCGTTTTTGCCGCTCTTCTTGTGGTTTTCACGCTGGCCGACTGGATCGTCTATCGAAAAATGCTCGGCCGCCCGATCTTCAAGTGGGCCATGCCCGCCCTCTGGCTCGGCCTTTTCTCAATCGCTCCAGGCTTCATTTGCTACATGATCAAAGTTTTCATGTCCCTCTGAGAAAATCCCTGCGGAAACCGCCACGAAATTCCTCAAAATTTCAGCTCGGCTGGCTTCACCGCATCCCGGTTCAGCTTCTCGCAAACCATGCGACACAGCTCGAAAATCATCTCGTCGGCGATTCCATAAATCACCTGCGTCCCCTGCTTGCGACGACTCACCACCCCAGCATCAAAGAGTTGCTTCAATTGCTTCGACACGTTTGCCTGGCTCGTGTGCAAGGAATCCACAATCTCGGAAACACTCCGCTCTCCCGCCTTCAACTCCTGAAGAATCGCCAATCGCGTAGGCTCAGCAAAGGCACGGAATAAATTCGCAACGCGCTCCAACTCGGCTGGGTTCAGTTTCATCTCACGCAGCATGCCTTAAAAACTTTCACTTGCAAGAATAGCTTTATAGCGATATAAGAATGCATCAATCTTAACCAGATTCATCCTATGAAATTGCAAGCAGACGAATTGAAAGCCGCCATGGATGCGGGAAAAAATGTGAAACTCGTGGACGTGAGAACCCCGGCAGAATTCGGGGAGGTGCACATTGCCGGTGCGCAGCTCATGCCTTTGGACCGCCTCGATCCAGCCGCCGTGAAGACATCCTCGGAAAAAGCGGACCTGTGTGTGTTAATTTGCCGCAGTGGAAAACGAGCGGCGCAAGCCCAGCAAAAACTGAGCGCGGCCGCTTGCGAAAACATCCAAGTCCTGGAAGGCGGCGTCGATGCATGGGTCGCCGCGGGCCTACCCGTGCAACGCGGTGCAGCGGTCATGTCGCTTGAGCGCCAAGTCCGGATCGCCGCCGGTTTCCTCGTCGTATCCGGAGTGGTCCTCGGCACTTGGGTGCATCCTGGATTTTACGGATTGAGCGCCTTCGTCGGCGCGGGGCTGATGTTCGCCGGCCTCACGGACTGGTGCGGCATGGCCATGGTTTTGGCAAAAATGCCCTGGAACCAGCGCTCCGGCATCCAATGTGCGGGAAATTCCTGCTCCGTCTAAATCCAATCCCACTCCCAAAAGCCATGTTTCTCCGCCAAATCACCGACTCCGCACTCGCGCAAAACGCATACCTCATCGGCTGCCAACGCAGCGGCGAGGCCATCGTCATCGACCCCGAGCGCGACATTGACCGCTACCTTGAACTCGCCGCGCAGAACGGGTTGCAAATCGTTGCCGTGGCGGAAACTCACATTCATGCCGACTACTTGAGTGGCGCGCGCGAACTCGTGGAACGCCACGCCGCCACCGCCTATCTATCGGCCGAGGGCGGCCCGGACTGGCAATTCGACTGGGCGAAAAATCATCTCAATGTGCGTTTCCTGCACGATGGCGATGAGTTCCGAGTGGGCAAAATTTCCTTCAAAGCCTTGCTCACGGCCGGTCACACGCCCGAGCACCTGAGCTTTCTGGTGACGGATCACGGCAGCGGTGCCGATGAACCGGTAGCGCTCTTGAGCGGAGATTTCCTTTTTGTGGGCGACGTTGGACGCCCGGATTTGCTGGAAAGCGCCGCCGGTCAAGTCGGGGTGATGGAACCCTCCGCGCGGACGCTTTACGCGAGTCTGCGTGCGACATCGACGCTCCCCGGGCACTTGCAAATCCTCCCCGCTCACGGCGCGGGCAGTGCCTGCGGCAAGGCGCTGGGCGCGGTGCCGATGAGCGTTCTCGACTATGAACGGAAATTCAATCCCGCCTTCCGCGAGGCTTTGACTGACACCGAAGACCGCTTTGTGAGCGATATTCTCAGCGGCCAACCCGAGCCACCACGCTACTTCGCGCGCATGAAGCGTGATAATAAACTCGGCCCCGCACTGCTTCCCGGCGGCAAGCTCCCCGCGCCCCAACGGATTGCCCCAAGCGATCTGGGCGCATGGATCGGCCACTCGGGCAAAGTGATTCTCGACCTCCGCAGTCAACGCGCATCATTCATGGCCAGTCACTTAAAGAACGCACTGCTCGCACCGCTGGACGGCGGAAAACTCCCGATCACCGCGGGTTCCTACGTGGACGAAAATTCGGAAATCCTCTTGGTCGTGGAATCTGAGGCGCAACTGGACGAGGCCGTCCGCCAGCTCGTCCGCATCGGGCTGGACCGCGTAACCGCTTGGATCCCCCAGTCTGAAGCGGCCAGCGCCAAGGAATTCCAAGCATCTCTCGCCCGCATCACCCCGGCAGAAATCCCAGCCACAGCCACGATCCTCGACGTGCGCAACGCGGATGAACACGCCGCACGGCATCTGAAAGGCGCACAAAACATCGCCTACACCCGCCTCGCCGCTCGCCTCGACGAGGTGCCACACGGGCAAAAACTCCATGTCCACTGCGCTGGCGGGCTGCGCGCAGCCATCGCCACCGCTTACCTTGCCAGCCAAGGCCGCGATGTGGTGCAGGTGGATGGCCCCTTCGCCGAATTCCCAGAGGAGCTGCTAAAATGAGCGCCGCCGCCCTGCTCGGCGCGATTTTGATCGGGCTTTCACTCGGGCTGACGGGCGCGGGCGGCAGCATTTTAACGCTGCCTCTGCTCGTGTATCTCGCAGGTGTGCCGCCTCAGGAGGCGGTGCCGCTGAGCCTGCTCGTCGTCGGGTCCGCCGCCTTGGCGGGTGCGTGGCAACGCGCGCGTGCTGGCGAAATCCACGCGCCAGCCGTCATCTGGTTTTCCATTTCCGGGATGATCGGCGCGGCTGTCGGCGCACGCTTCACGCACTTGATCCGCCCGGAGATTTTGATGATTTCCTTCGCCTTTCTAATGCTTGCGGTCGCGGTCCGCATGCTGGTGCAGCCCAAGGATTCCGTGGAACCTAAGGCGGATTGCCGCCCGCTCCGCTGCTTCGCCGCGGGTGGCTGGGTCGGCGTTCTCACCGGCTTTCTCGGAGTGGGTGGCGGGTTTCTGCTCATGCCCGCCTTGCAAAAATTCGCACGCCTCCCCGTCCGCGTCGCCACCGGAACCTCGCTCGCGATCATCGCTGTCAACTCGGCCGCCGGCTTTTTCAGCCACGCCGGGAAAACTCCGATCCGCTGGGAAATCGCCGCACTTTTTTCCTCGATCGCCGTGCTGGGCGTGCTCACGGGCGGGCGCTTTGCCAAACGAATCTCACCCCTCCGCCTGCGTCAAAGTTTAGCAGTGCTCACCTTGGGCATCGGCCTTGCGATTTTAGTGAAGTCGCTGATGACCAATGCATTCTAGTTCACATAGAGTGAATCTTCGCGGCGATTGTTGTAGGGCGTTGGATCGTGACCGCTGACACCGAGGCTCAATTTCGAGACCACACGGATCGGCGCATCCTGTGACAAGCCGCTCAAGCGAATGGGCATTTTGAAAGTCTGGATGGAACCTGCTGCAAGCGTGGTGGCATTGAATTTCCGGGTTCCAACGGGCGTGATCACCTCCAGCAGCGTGTTGACGAGAACCGCCGTGCCGCGGTTTTGGACGGTGACTTGAAGTTCGCCACTGCCGCCACGACCGGTGCGGACGAGACGCTGGTCCGTGATGGCGGCATCGCAAACACCCGCGATATGCCGGTTCATCACCCGTCCGAGGTTGAGAATTCCAAAGCCAAACTGCGAGTCAGGGCCGGGCAATCCAGCATCATTCGCTTGCGCCATCACGACTTCTGCGGCTTCAAACGCATTCATTCCCGCATCCGTGCCGTTGGACATGGTGGCGGCAATCGCCCCCGTGACAATCGGCGCGCTGGCCGAGGTCCCACTGATTTTGGTGCGGGCATTCCCCGGCCACGCGGCGGAAATTCCGTAGCCCGGCGCAGTGATCGACAAATACGTCCCATAGTTGGAAAAATCCAAATGTTCGCCGCGCGCGTCCACGGCACCCACGCTGATGACCGTGGGATAGGCCGCAGGATACGCGGCTTCATCTCGCGAGGAATTCCCCGATGCCGCGACGATCAACACTTGATGCTCATGCGCCAATGACACGGCCTCCTCAATGAGCGGATTGTTTTCCGAAGTGCCCATGGAAATGTTGATAATCTGCGCTCCTGCGTCGATCGCCGCCAAAATCCCCGCCGCAAGGGCGAAGGAATCCGCGCGCCCAGCATCGTCCCCGACGCGGATGGAAATGATCTCCGCGGCCGGCGCGATGCCCGGCGCAGCAGGATTTCTCCCCGCGATGAGTGAGGCAACCGCCGTGCCATGGCCGTCGGTTTTCGCCAAATCCCGGGGAAAAGGCGTAATCGCAATCGACTGGGTCAGGCCCGGCAAGTCACTGTGTGGCAAAACACCGTTATCAAGCACCGCGATTTTTACACCCCTGCCCCAGTTCGAGTTATCGCCCGTCACGCCGAGCCACGGCAGCAAGCGATTTCCAAAACCGAGCAGCCCCTGTTGATGCGCCGTGCCGCTGAAAGTCGGCGGCGGGACGGCGGGCAGTGAGTCGTAAGCCGTGATATTTTCCCCGTCCAGCAAACTGGCGAGGTCCGCCCACGCGTCGTAGCTCAAGCGCATGGCGCGCAAGCGGTCGAGTTGGTCAAGCAGCTCGATATTGCTGTCCGCAAGCGCGAAAAAGAAGGCGTCGTAGCTCTCCCCGGACGGGAAACGCAGGATCACCTCGTTCGGCTCGCGACTGGCGAAAATTTCCACCGTGGTCCCATCTTGGAACTCGTCACGCAATGGCGCTTGCGCCCGTGGAAACCTTGGCAGCGGCTTGGCAAGCGGCGCAAGGGCCTGGCTCGCCGGCGTGGGATCTTGCTTGGATTTCTCAGAAAAAACGGCGACGCGCCAACCGATCAGCGCACAAAATACGCAAATCAGCAGAAACGTAAGTCGTTGCCGGGAAGTCTTTTTCATCGTGCAGCCAAGAACCCGGAAGCGGATTGGATGAGCCAAAACCCCGCAAAACCCGGAAAGTTGCTCAAATCATCTCCAAGGCCAAATACGCCTCAATCTCGCGCGATGGATCATGCGCACGCATCAGCGCCTCACCAATGAGAACCGCATTCGCCCCGGCATCCAAGACACGGCGCGCGTCCTCGACCGACTTGATCCCACTCTCGGAAACCAACAAAACATCGTCCGGAACTTCTTCCGCCAACTGCTCGGTCGTCGCCAAATCCACCGCAAATGTCTTCAAATTCCGGTTGTTCACGCCGATGAGATCCGCCCCGAGCTCCAAGGCCCGCTCCATTTCTCGCAAATCATGCACCTCCACCAAAACATCGAGTTGCAGGGACTTCGCCTCGTCATACAAGCGCCGCAGCGTCTCGTCATCCAACGCCGCGACAATCAATAAAATGGCATCCGCCCCCGTCACCACCGCCTCATGAATCTGCACCTCATGAATGGTGAAGTCTTTGCGCAACAAGGGGGCCGCTGAAAATTTCGAAATCTGCGTGAGATAACTCAGCGAACCTTGGAAATATTTCTCGTCCGTCAAAATCGAGAGACAGGAGGCACCTCCCGTCAAATAACGCTCGGCCTGGCGGACGGGATCGAAGTTTGGATCAATCAAGCCAACCGACGGCGACGCCTTCTTCACCTCGGCGATCACCCCGAGGCGGCCTGGCCCACGATCAAGCGCGGCACGAAACCCGCCGAAATCGTTGCGTTGTAAAGCGGCAGCACGCAGCAAATCCGCGCGTGGCATGAGGGCGGCGACTTCCAGGTGTTTCGTGGCGATGATTTCAGCGAGCTTGTCGGACATGGCGTGCCGCAAGGGAATCTCAGTGCAGCTTGAATGAACATGGAAAATTTGTAAAATTTGGCTTGCCCGTCATCTCGCCACGTGTAGAACCCGTCCGACGCGTTTTCCGACGCGGGCGTAGCTCAGTGGTAGAGCGCCACCTTGCCAAGGTGGATGTCGTGAGTTCGAATCTCATCGCCCGCTCCAATTTTTTCGGACCGTCCCCCACTAACGCACTTTCACATGCTCGTCTGGTCGAAACTCTCCGCAGTCAAATGGATGGACGCTTGGGAGGAACGCTTCGCCGGAAACCCGAATCTCGTCATCGAGTTCGTCAAAGGCGGGAAATCCATCCGAATCCAACTTTTCTGCGAGTCACGCAAGCAGGCGGATGCCATCGTCGCGCAATTTGGCGGCAGTGTCCGCAACATGCCGAACTCGGAGTGGAACAAGCCGGTCGAGGCTCCGCGCCCCGTGAAAGTGCGCGATGTTTTCATTCTCACCGCAGAAAACCGCCCGAAGGAACTCGCCGCCCTGAAGACGAAAAATCCGAACCGCGAGGTCATTGTCATCCCACCAGAAATGGCTTTTGGCACCGGGGATCATGCCACCACTTCGACCTGCCTGCGCCTCCTCGTGGATGTCGCACGCGCTCGCAAGGGCACGGACTGGACGGTCGCCGATCTCGGCACGGGCACCGGCGTCCTCGCCATCGCCGCTCGCAAACTTGGTGCTGGTGAAACTTACGCTTGTGACTTCGACCCCTTCGCTGTCGCCGTCGCCCAACGCAACACCGAGCGCAACGAAACGCCTGAAATCCTCATGACCGAGCAAGACGTCCTGAAATGGAAGCCTCGCAAAAAAGGCTACGACGTCGTCCTCGCCAATCTATTTTCCACCGTGCTCATCCAAGCATGGCCCGTGATTGCGAAGTCACTCGCCCCCAAGGGCGACCTCATCGTTTCGGGAATCCTCGCGGACCAGGCATGGGATGTCTTCAAAGCCGCCGCCGCCAGCGGACTCGGCTTCAGCAAGGTCGTCCGCAAAGGAAAATGGGTCACCGCACACGGCGCTCACCTCAGCCGCTTGATCGCTGAGGAATCTTAAAAATCCCTAGCGGATACCCAGCAGAAATTCACCCACCTGTGACAATTTGCTCACACGCGTGAATCCTTCGTCACCAAAAATTCATTGGGCCACGGGACGCGACTCATAGCTTGGCGATGCTTCTAAAGCATCAACCAACGATGAAACCACGTCCTATCCAAATCCAACACGCTCTCCGGACCATCTGCATCGGAAGCATCACCGCCGCCCCTCTGTTAGCACAGGCGTCGGACCTAATCATCACCGAAGTCAACTCGAACGCCAATGGCGGAGATTACTTTGAATTGTATAACTCGGGAGACAACACCATCGACCTAAGCGGCTGGGCATGGGATGACGACTCTGCCACACCCGCATCCGGAGCCACCTTCGGCAATGTCTCGATCGCGCCCGGCGCGGTGCTCGTCGTCGGAGCCTTTGCCTCGAGCGGAATTCCCGCCTTCAAAACCGCTTGGGGACTGGGTGAAGATATTGCTGTGTATGCAAATGGCGGCCCAGGCTTGGGCGGCAGTGACGCCGTCGTGCTGTTTGATGCATCCGGCACGGTGGTCTCAACTTTCAACTACAAGTCCAGCGCCATCACCAGTCCACTCACCATCGCGCCTTTTGCTAGACCCGGTGGCGCAGCCCCACTTGGCGGCCACGCCGGCCCATCCGCCGGAGCCACTTTGGGAAACTCAGTTTCCGCCATTTGGGACGGAAATTCCATCACAAGCCCGGTTTACACCGCCGCAATCCCCGGCCAACTGAATGCCAGATCCCAAGCAGGCTCCATCGCCAGCATCGGCTCACCCGGAACCAACGGTCTCTTCGCCGTGAATGTGGTTCCACCCGCTCCTCCAACCATTTCGTTAGACACAAGCAGCGTCCCCGCCGGTGAATTGCGCCTATCGAAAATCTCTTCTCTTCCGCTCTTCGGCTCGGAAATCTCCGCCTACGACCCAGCCAGCAAGCGCATGTTCGTAACCTCGAATTTCGGACTGCAAATCATCGATGTCCGCAACCCTGCCGCACCCTATCTGGTCAGCATCATCGACTTCACAATCCCGGAAATCGGGCTCAACTCCACTGACATCACCAGCGTAGCCGTGTCCAATGGAAAAATCGCCGTGGCCGTTCCCAATGCGGTTGCGACTGCACAAGGGCATGTTGTGTTCCTCAATGCTGCAGATGGATCTTTCATCAGCAAGGTCCAAGTCGGCGTGCTGCCAGACAGCATTTGCTTCACGCCGGATGGCACCAAGGTTCTCACACCCGACGAGGGACAAATGCTAACTGATGGCACCGATCCGACACCCGGATCAGTCACCATCATCGATGTCACGGACATGGCGAACCCAAGCGCAAACGTGGTTGGCTTCACCGCCTTTGATTCCAGCGCGGCCGATCTCAAAGCCGCCGGAGTCCGCATTTTCGAATCCAGCCCTGGTGTGCTCAAACTGCCGTCTCTGGATTTTGAGCCGGAATACATCGCAATTTCACCAGATGGCACCAAGGCCATGGTCACGCTTCAAGAGGCCAACGCAGTTGCCATCCTCGACATCGCCACCGCGACATTCACCTCCATTGTGCCACTTGGTGAAAAGGATTACAGCGCACTACTAACGGATTTTAGCGACCAGGACGGCGGAGTGAATCTCGCTGCAGGCCGCCCTGTCTTCGGCATGTATATGCCCGATGCCATCGCATCCTTCAGCTCGGGTGGGCAGACTTATTACGTGACGGCGAACGAAGGTGACGATCGCAACGATTTCATGAGCGAAACCACCACCGTCGCCAACGCGGCATACGTGCTGGATCCGCAGGTTTTCCCCAATGCGGCGGACCTCAAATTGAACACAAATCTCGGACGCCTCGTCGTTTCCAACACTCCCAGCCTCCGCGGCGATACCGACGGTGACGGCGACATCGACCGCATCCTGTCCTACGGCGGACGCTCGATCTCGATCCTCGATTCCAGCGGAACGCGGGTCTATGACAGCGGCGATTTGCTCGATAGAAAACTCTCCGCCATCGGCTCGCCCTTTTTCGACGATGGCCGCAGCGATGCGAAAAGCATCGAACCAGAAGGCGTGACCATCGGCGTGATTGATGGCCGCACCTACGCCTTCGTCGCCCTTGAACGCGCACGCAGCATCGCAGCGTTCGACCTGACAAATCCCACCGCCCCGACCTACGCCGGACTCGCTGCCAATGCCACCGATGCGAACCCGGAAGCCATCACCTTCATCTCAAAGGCAGACTCACCGAATGGCCAGCCGATGATCGCCGTCACGAACGAAACGAGCAACACGCTCACCTTCTACTCGGTGGCTCCCTACACCTTGCAAGTCCTCCACCTCGCCGATGCCGAGGC
>JBEGOB010000044.1:0-2807 GCA_041182265.1 Verrucomicrobiota bacterium
AGTGACAATTCCGTCACATAGTCTTTCTAAAATGAAGCAGATAGGCTGCCCAACACAACTGGCTCAGCGCTCCACACCGTCGCAAGCTGACGTCAGCTTGACCACGCCCGCCCCTCTCCAAAACAAACCACCCCAGAACGACCAGCCTTCTCAACAACAAATCAAAGAATTTACTGGCAACGGTAAGGAGACCACTTCAATGGACACCCTCTCCGGGAAACCGGAGGGGGTGTTTTTGTTTGAAATCTGCACAGCAGGTAAAGCAGGGCTTGACCTGTCGCGCATATTTTAAACATTCACCTTGAATTGGACTGTAATTTGCGCAATCATCCTTCCGGATGGCGAACCGGAATCGAATCAAAGAACTCCAAGTGGCTGCTCCACGCGGAGCTCCATTGGATTCTCAGAAACTTGAGAGTCTGGGGATTTCTCGCGCCCTAGCACACGAATACGTGAAGGCGGGTTGGCTGGAAAAGCTCGGCCGTGGCGTATTCATGTTCGCTGGCGATCAACTTACCCAGGACGCCAGTCTGAAATTTCTCGAAACCAAGATCCCTGGATTGCATGTAGCCGCCAAGTCGGCATTGGCCTTGCATGGGTTCCGGCAAAACGTCGCATTTCAGGAAACCTTCATCCTGTGGGGAAGCCAACGAGCCATCCTGCCGGAATGGTTTCAGGCTCGTTTTCCGTCCCGCTACAGCAATTCCCCGTTGTTTGGCGAGGACCTAACCACCGGATATGGGCTGGCTCCATTGCCCGGATCTCCGAACGGCCCTATGGTTTCAGCCCCGGAGAGAGCCTTGCTGGAAATGCTGAGCGAAATCAACGTCTATCAGGAACTGGAAGAAGCCCGTGCCATCATGGAAGGCGTCAGACAACTCCGCAGCCGTCATCTCCACGTGCTGTTGGCTAACTGCCGCATGGTGAAAGCGGTTCGTCTTTGCGTGAGCTGGGCGACGGAGCTAGACCTCCCGTGGGCCGCGCAAGCTCGGGATGCCGCCGCCGGCAACATGGGAACCGGTCGTTGGATCGGCCGGCTCAAGGACGGCAATATCCTCATCCTGAAACCCGAATGAACCGAGCCTACCTCGATGCTGTCAGGCTGCTGCTTGCGGTCGCTCCATCCATTTTCCGGCAGCCAGGATTCGCCTTGAAGGGCGGCACGGCGATCAACCTTTTTCTGCGGGAAATGCCTCGCCTGTCGGTGGACCTTGATTTGGTCTTTGCCGATCACCGACCGGGGCGCGACGATGCCATACGGATGATTTCCTGTCATCTTGAATTGATCCGGGCCGATCTCAACGAACTTGGTATGACATGCCACGCGGCAACCACCCAGCTTGGGGAGGAATTGAAACTCTTCATCGAGCGGAACCGCACCCGCGTCAAAGTGGAGGTGAATCACGTCTTCCGCGGAACCATCCTGCCAGTGGAGCCGCGACCGCTGACGCTTGAAGCGCAGGACACCTTCTTCACCGATATCGAAATCCCGCTTCTTCATCCGGACGAACTCTACGGCAGCAAGTTGGTGGCGGCCATGGATCGGCAGCATCCCCGCGATATCTTCGACATCGTCAAGCTCTACGAAGAGGACGGGCTTACCGATGGAATGATCGAATGCTTCGTTTGCTACCTCGCCGGACACAACCGGCCGATCCATGAAGTCCTGTTCGCGAACGAGATCGACATCACGTCATCCCACGCGAACGAGTTCCTCGGCATGACGAAGGTCCCGGTGCCGCTCGAAATCCTGCTGGAAACCCGTAGACGACTGTTTGCCGAGATCCCCTCTATGTTAAGCGGCAATCAGCGCTCGTTTCTGATGAGTCTCGCCGAGGCGCAACCCGACTGGTCGCTCATGTCCTGTCCACATCTAGCGGAAATGCCGGCGCTTCGATGGAAGCTCTCCAATCTCGAACGCCTCAGAAGCAGCAATTCCACCAAGTTCGCGCAGCAATCCAGCGAGCTGATAAAGCGCTTTGGAGCATGAGACACAGATTATGCCAGACGAGCGCAAACAAGATCTTCGTCACCCTGGAATGCCTCTACGGCTTCGCGGCTGCCAAGACCGACGGACTCAAGCGGATCGTCAAACCATAAACTATTCTCTTGCGGATGCGGTTCATGGCCACCCTCTCCGGGAGATCGGAGGGGGTGTTTTTGTTTGAAATCTGCACAGCAGGTAAAGCAGGGCTTGACCTGTCGTGCATATTTCAAACATCGCCCCGAATGGGAACTTGGAATTCCGGACTCACAAATTCCAAGTTTGAGACCAAATTGGAATTGGAGCTTTCCAAAATCCAAGTTTTAGCGCTCCCTGTGGAGGTGAAAATACGCAAAACAGGGCGCTACGTGACCGTTTCCACCAGGGACGAGCCGTTCAAGGCATTTGTCCCCGATGCCCTGCCGCCGCGACCTCCGATCGTGATGGATTCGACGCTGGAGCGACTTCATGGCGAAGCCCAACTGGCATTGGGAAGGCTTGATGGAATCGTCAGCCTCTTGCCCGCCCCAGAACAATTTCTCTACGCCTACGTTCGCAAAGAAGCGGTCGCGTCCTCTCAAATCGAAGGCACCCAGTCCTCGCTTTCCGATCTGCTTGCCTACGAAGTCACGGCGGCACCGGGCATCCCCGTTGAAGATGTCCGCGAAGTCTCTGATTGCGTGGCGGCCTACGAGCATGCCGACCAACGCATGACCGGCGGATTTCCGCTCTCACTGCGACTGATCTGCGAGGCCCACGAAAAGTTGCTGGCCAGCGGACGGGGCAGGGATCAAAGCCCGGGACAATTCCGGCGGAGTCAGAA
>JBEGOB010000045.1:0-3121 GCA_041182265.1 Verrucomicrobiota bacterium
GCAGATTTGAAACGGATGTAGAACTGCTTGCCTTATTTTTCATGCGGGTCGCGAGCGAGAAGAGGAGTGTCGCGAGAACGGCAATCATGGCAATGACCACCAGAAGCTCGACCATGGTGAAAGCGGCATGATGCGTGTTAAACTTTTTGGGATTTTTCATGGCTGGATTTGTAAATTTCGATGAGTTGAGTACCTCCATCTGTCACACGGGATCTCGGAGAGAAAGCTGACTTAAATTCACTGAAATTCGCTAAAATTCATCAGGACGGCCGGAGATTCAGGTGGAAGTTCCAGTCTCAGATCTGAAATTCGAAAGAGCCGCGCATCCACGGCCAGCAGGGCTATTCGGTGCGGCACCATTGCGTCAATCCGAACAAGGAGTTCAACATCAGAGGCTGCAGGTCCTGGCATCCCATGGTCCGTCTCTCGCCATTGAGACCCCGGCTGCTGAACATTTCAGAATGGAAAGTCCTCGATGCTACAATTTGATATTCGCCAGCCGAGAAGCTCTGATTCATGGGCCCGCTTGCGGAAACACTGCCGTTCACTGCAAAATTCCCGGAAGCCAAGGGACTGAATACCTCATAAGACCCTATCCGCTACTTCGAGCGCAGATCATCCTGACTGAAATGAATGGCAGAGCAGTCCGCCTGCTTCAGTGGATTTGGATCGGCACCCGTGAGTTCCATATCCACTCCGGCAATGCGGATGCTTGAATTGAATCCCGGGAAAATCACACCGATGTTTTCCGTTTGCCCTGCTTTTGCAACGATGCCGAGTGCGGAGATGTCCAGAGTGACTTCAGGGTAAGTTTTGCCGCTGCCTTGGAAGGTGGTGGAATTCCGGGTGAGTCGGTTGACCACCGTGACGCTCTCGCCCGCACCCATCCAGCGGACGATGACAGAGTCCAGTTTTACTTGGGTTTCTTGGTTGGCTCCAGGTAGCCTTGTGACACCGAATGAAACGCCTTCGGTCTTGCCTGCTATCGCAGCCAGTCCGCTGCCACCGGGTTCTCCACCGATGCCAAGGTAGCCAGCCGAGTCGCGATCCATGGTGCCGGCGAGCAATCGGTCACCGAGAGTCGCTGGATCGATCGATACATTCTTGATTGCTTCTAAGCGGACGCCTAACGAAGAGTTATAGAAATCCGCTTGATGAGTCTCCCCGGTGATTTCAAATCCCTGAGTTCCGGAAGAGGCGCGACCAAGGTGGTCGAACTTGATGGCGAAATTCACTCCAGATCCAGTTTCGTCAGTGCCTTTTGACAAGGCTGTGACTTTGCTCTTTCGTTTGCCAAGTCGTCGTGCCAGTTGATCTTGATAGAGGGATGAAGGGGAGAGAGTTTTGCCTTTTCCCTGGCCCTCGGCAATGTCGCGCGGCAGGGACTTTCCGGTGGTTCGAAGTTCGATTCCGTTTTGGGCACCGTGTGTTCCGATCACGTAGCCGTAGCGTGCTTGGCCGGAGCGGACGATCTTGCCGTCGTTGACTGCGTCGGAACCACTGCCGGAAGTGTTCCAATACACGCAGTGGGCGGCAGCGAGAGCCTGAGTGTTCCAGCCGCGGTGAACTGCTTCCCACCAGCTTTCATGGGCGTGGCACTGGTCCCAGAGGCTGGAGTGGGAAAAGTGCATGTGATTGTCGCTGCCATCTCCACCGGTCTCGATGTAACCGGTGTCGCCCGTCGAACTCTTGGTGTTTCGGTCCTCGCATTTGTGGAAGACGTTTCCAGAGGATCCTGCGTGAGAGTTGACAAATCCATGCCGGGAGAAATCCGCCAAGCAGCGATCCACGAGGCAATCGTTGCCATGAGTCATCCGGAACATGTATCCGTTGCCGCCAGAGCCGCCGTATTCGGGACGTTTCATGGAGCAGTTCCTTAGTGTGATATTGGAACTTGCCTGAATTAGAATGCCGTTCGAGAGAATGTGACAGGTGAAAGAATTGCCTTTCGCCTGATAGCTGTGGATGTCTCTTGCCCAGCCATTGCGAGCCATGCTGAATTTGATCACCCATGACTCATGGACATCGTAAGCTCCGGTTCCAGGGATGAGATAGTCCTCGGACTGCCACCCTTTCCCCGGGTGCTGGATGTTGCCAATGGATAGGCCTTCGATCCCGCATTCTTGGATTCGGCTGTTGTATTTTTCAACTCGCGCTTTATCTCGGGTTAGATGATAATAGCGCGCCGGAATGTCGGTTTCAATCCACCCTTCGGCTGGATTCACCGCCATGATTTCACGTTGATAGGTGGCGGGGGCTGGCGCGTTGACGCCGGCTTGCCAAACCTTCGTTTGACCGTGTTCCGCAATCCATTCCCGAGTGAAATTCCATCGAACACTGACAATGTCGCCAATGCTGAAACTCGCGGCATCGGCGACATAAAGCCGCTTGGTCGGCGTTAGGACGTCGGCAGTGAGTGGCGATGTGGAAACTGGAGTTGGCTTATCATTGCCCCTTACGAGGATGATCGCCTTGGATCGCATTTTCGTGGAGTGATTCAGGAGAAATGTCCGGTCAGATCCGCTACCGCGCAGGATGGTGTTATTTTTTGAGAGGCGGAGAACCGAGCTGCTGTTTTTCGTTGGAAGTGAGACTTTATAGTTTCCTGGAGGGAGAAGCACGACGCCACCACCTGCGTTTGCGACAGCGTCGAGGGCCGTTTGGATTGCTGCGGTGCTATCTGTCACTCCGGAGGGGTCCGCGCCATCTTCGGTGACGGCGTTTCGCAGGCGGGTGGTCGGCGTGGGGATCTCGGATTCCCCGCGTCGATACCCGGCATAGGAAAAGTCCTGAATGAGTTTATCCTTGGCAAATGATAGGCTGACAGGGGGCGTCCAATCCTCTGGATAGAGTGAGCTCCGCCATGTTTGGGCTTGTGCCATGCATGACGAGACGACCAAGCATGAAATCGCTACCCAGGGCATGCGGACGCCCCTCCGAATGGCGCTATGTAGCCTGGGAGAGAGCTGCGCGAGATCGCGAAAAGATGATGGAGGCAGCACTCTAGGATGCATCAGATAGGATTCCGTGATAAGCGAACCTCGAAGCATCACCGGCATTTGAGGCGTTCGCGTGTTTCTTGCGGAAGCTGAGACTGATTGGACCGGCGGCGGCGCAGCAA
>JBEGOB010000046.1:0-3334 GCA_041182265.1 Verrucomicrobiota bacterium
GCAATTTTACCATGCGTTACCCCACCCTCACCTAGCAGTTATGAGCATGGAAAACTTGGACTGCGCGCAGCCTGCTGCCGCTTTCCCGGAGCCAGCCTGCTAGCCCGGAAGCCAATGTAGAGCCGAAGAAAAGCCCGAAGGCTCTGCATCCCCCCTCAGCAACTCCCCGCAGCTCCGGCAGATTTTTGCACGGTGAACCGTCAAACCATTTGCCTTTTCGGCGTCAGAGCGCCCATCGATTGATGATTTACGACGCTTGATTGGGAAGAGGATGAATTCGCCCTTCGGTCACTTCGAAAGCACAGACCAACAATCATCAATTCTTGCCGTCGAGCCGCAAAACGAAGCAATCCCCTACCCAGGCTCCGTGCAAAAATCCGCCGTGGCTCTCAAATCCCTATTGAGATTGGGAATTTTCCAATTGCAGCCATTCCCTGAAACGGTAACATTCTCCGGTGATTGAGAAGTTCTCATGCAAGGAAACCGAAAAAATCTGGAAAGGTGGCCCTTCCAAAAAACTTCCGAGAGAGATTCAGGAGCGGGCGTTCCTGCGACTCCGGCAGCTTCACGCTGCCGATCTTCTGGCCGACTTGCGACTGCCGCCCAGCAATCGCCTCGAATCCCTTTCTGGCGATCTCAAGGGCTTCTGGAGCTTGAGAATCAATCAACAATGGCGCTTAGTTTTCCGCTGGGATGACGGCAATGCGCACGATGTGAAAATTACCGACTACCATTGACGATCATGAAACGAAACACCGACCGACTGCCTCTGCCCAACTTCTTCGCAGAAACCCTCCGAGAAACCCTCGATGAGTGGGATGTCTCGCAAGCCGAAGTCTCGCGCATGACCGGCATCCCCTCACCACACCTCACCGACATGAAAAAATCCCGCCGCCGCTGCACTCCGGAATACGACCTGCGCTTCAGCCGCTACTTCGGAACCTCTCCCGGCTTCTGGCTACGCCTCCAGCTCGACTACGATCTGATGCGCGCCGAGCGCGAAAATGGCGAACGAATCCAACGCGAGGTGCAACCCCACGCGGCGTGAGATGGTGGAAATGTTCAAATGCGACACCTGAACCGAGTCAGGTTTAGCAGTCCAAGTTTCAGGGGAAACGCGGAGGACAGCCTTGGACTGCGCGCAGCCTGCTGCCGCTTTCCCGGAGCCAGCCTGCTGGCCCGGAAGCCAATGTGGAGCCGAAGAAAAAGCCCAAAGGCTCAGCATTCTCCACCCAGTAACTCCCCGCAGCAGGCTGCGAGGGTGAAAGCGGCAGCAGGCTGCTGGCCCGGAATTCAGGAACCGGATCGGCATTTTGTAAAAATTTGCAGCCTGCCCCCATTTGCCCCGCTTTCAATCCGCACGGCGGAGGCTGGCCGTGATCAAAGACCCTCACTGCATCACAATCGGACCGCTCCCTTGGATTCGTCGTCAAATCACCCATTGACGAAAATCGTAAACACCTTCATCTTCCACGCGTGATCCAAAGCTTCGCAGACCGGGAAACCGAGAAAATTTGGAACCGCCAGCGATCACGCAAGCTACCACCCGACATTCAGGACCGGGCGCTGCGCAAACTCCGCGAACTTGCCGCCGCGCCGACCCTTGAAACTCTCCGCTTCCCACCATCCAACCACCTTCACCCCTTGTTGGGAGACCGCAAGGACAGCCATGCCATCCGGATCAACGACCGATGGCGCATCACATTCACCTGGGGTTCCCATGGCCCCGAAAACGTCAGTATCGAAGACTACCACTGAACCCGCCATGAAAACCGCTCCACTCCTTCACAACCCCCATCCCGGCGAGACGCTCAAGGAAGCGCTTGGCGATTTGGGCATCACCCAATACCGGCTCGCTCAGGACACAGGTCTGCCCCACAGCCGGATCACCTCTATCATCAAGGGCCGCCAGGGCATCACCGCCGCCACCGCGCTGCGCTTCGGCAAATACTTCGGCACGCCTCCCGAATACTGGCTCAACCTCCAGCACATGCACGACCTCGCCGCTGCCCGCGAAGAACATGCCGATGCGCTCGCACGCATCCGGCCTTTAGTTGCGTGATGCGGTTCTTGGCCGTCATCCCCACTGCTGCCAGCGAAACCTCTCGAGCAATCTCGAACTTGAAAAGAACACCCTGTCCGTCGCCGAAAAACTGATCGCCCAAGGCCGCGCGGAAGGGTTCGCCATAGGCCTTGCGGAAGGCCGTGAGGCAGTCTTATCGATTGGCAGAATCCAACAGCTCGAGGAGTTCCTGGATCTGCCGGGTAGTTCCGGTGAGGCGCTTGCGGCCCTCAGCCTTGAGGAGCTCAAAGCCATGCAGGAGCGGCTCCACCGGGAATACGAGCTGCGCTTCGAGCGTCGCTGATTTTTAAGGAGAGGGAACACTCTTGTCCCCTCTTCGGCGGTAGGGAAGAGAAAGAGACGACAGCACGGTCGTCACTCCAACAAAAGAGGCGGCCTTGCGACCGCCTCTTCCAATTTGCCAGGACTCTTCAGACCGCTTATGCCGCTTGTTGGCGGCGGCGACGGGCGATTAAGCCTGTTGCACCGAGGGCGAGAAGCGCGAGGCTGGATGGCTCGGGCACGGCGGGGGTGCCGACGGCAGTACCAGAGAGCTTCATCCAGGGAGTGGTAAACTCAACCGAACCACTCCAGGTGCTCCCGCTATCCGTCGATAATTTACGCCCCAAATACGTCAGGCCGGAGGTGCCGCCCGACAACGTGTCGCCTGTGGTGGTTGTGCTGAGCTGTACTTCGCTGGCACTGCCTGCAAAAACCAGCGTGTAGTTGGAATTCGCGGCCAGCGAGAAACCATCGGCCAAGTTTTCCGTGAACGATGTTGGGGTAGTGGGGAACGAAAGGCCGTTGAAGGTTTGACTGGCAAGCGCCGGGTCTGACGGGGTGGAACCCGAATAGAGGCTCAACGTAACGCTGCCCGTCTGTGGAGAATTAAAACCCCGCACCGCAAACTCGATGGAACGCAGGTCGTAGGCCGTCGACCCTGTCGAAAACAACAGTGCATGCTGCCAGCTTGGATACATGAAGACGCCCGAAGTTGGACTGATGGCAGCGCTGGTGTTATCCAGCAGCGTGGTGGCGGCGCGCAGGGACGGGGTGCACGCGGCCAAGGCGGCACACGAGCACAGGATCATGGTCATTTTGTGTTTCATCGTTTTTCTCTTTGGATGTTTTTGGTGGTGGGCTCCAGCCACCGTTGGTGGTGGCAGGAAGCGCGTTTTCTCATTCGAAAATGGGGTGACAAGAAGGCGCATGAGGCCTCGCCAACCCAACATCGGTGAATCATGCGCGGTTTCCCGACTGTGAAGCAATGAT
>JBEGOB010000047.1:0-18370 GCA_041182265.1 Verrucomicrobiota bacterium
GCCAGGCTTCTTCGCGTGTTTCTCCCGGTCTTGGGTCCGTGTTTCCTTGGCGGTGGGAAGCGGTGTCGGAGAAGGCTCCGCTTTGGTGATCAAGTTGCCAAGTGAGGGCTTTTGCCCACAAACACTGCAAATTCGGTCGTTGTTGATGCCGAAGGGGGACTGGAACAGCGATCCGCAGCGGGCGCAGTGAAACCAGGAATTATTTTTTTCGGTCACGGGTAAAAATTAGGGTGTGCCCCAGTCAATACCAAGCACCTCATGGATCAACCATTGATTTGGCCTCGCTCCGTCGGGGCCGCTTTTTAGGGACAAGGTGATTTTCTTTTCCCCAGCGACTTCTTGGATAATTTCACTTTTATTGAGGAGATTTGCGAGGCTTGCGAATGCGGGTGTGTTGCGGCGGGCGTAGCACCAAATCGAGTTCTCTCCATCGGGTGAGGCGAGGCGGTAGCTGCTGTATTCTTCTTCGGGCCACGTTGCGCTGTAGAAATCTGAGGTGGAAATGTGACCGCGGATTTCGCTTGGATCGCCGTTTTGAGATTCGAGATCGCCGAAGCAAGCGGTGCCGAAAGCGGTGCTAGCCTTCCAATCGAGCGCAAGACGGTCGCCCTCAGGCGTGAAGTAGGCGTGGAATTTCGAATGGTCGGGAAAACTTCCGCTCAGGGTGAGGAAAATGCGTCCGTCTTGGTCGAAAGCGTCCCAGAGTAGGTCCGCAGGTGGCGTCCACTGAGTGGCTGCGATGAGCGGTTGCCAGTGCTTACGAAGCACATCTTCCATCGACATTCCGTCGCGGATGATTGGCTTAATGTCATCAAAATGAGTGGCTTGCGCAAACGATTGGAAAAGTCGGAGCGCCTCGCTCTTGCGCGTGAGTATTTGGTTGATTCGTTGGGCGTTCGCAGGTGCGGCTTCATTTTCAACTGCGTAGGTTCGTCGGCGTGGGTCGGACTTAACGGCGTTGGATGCGTTGATGAGCGGCAGAGAAATGAGGGTTAGGATGATGGCGGCGGCGACACCCGCTCCGGCACCGAGCATCCAGAACATTGGGTGGCGCTGCTTGCTGCGGCCCCACTCGCCGCGCTCGCCGGAAGGATCGGTGCGTTGTGAGGAAAAATCTGGCTTGGGATGGAAGGTGAGCAGGCTTTCCACGCGAGGTGGTGCTGGCTCCGCGTGCTCGAGGCGGATGACGCTGCGGTTGAGTTCTTGGACTTCGATGCGCTTGCGTTCGGTGCCTGGATTTGAATTTGTATCGGTGTAGAGAGACTTGGGCTCGATGCGCAAGCCCAGTTCCGGAGTCTCGCGAACGCTTGCCGAGGCATCGTTCATTTTGTCAGACGCTCTTTTACGTTTGGGTAAGAGAAATGCTGACGGTGAGAAATTCTCGTCATCCTGGCCTGGCGCATCCGCCCATTCGTCATGTGGAGCCACCTCCGGACAGTGATTGTTCGGGTCGTGCAGCACGGGTTTGATGGAAGCTCTCAGGATCTTAGAAGTTGACTCAAAATTCTGAGGATGCAACCAGTTTACTTAATTCACTGTTAATCAGCGAGTTGTCGATCAATGGCGGCGTCGAGAGCTTGCTCGACTAGGCGCGCGGCTAGGGCTTCCGTGGCGGAATCGAGGTGCTGGACGGCTTGCTTGAGGACATTCGCGGCGCCTCCCGCTAGCGCCTCGCGTACGGTCGCGGCTGCGGATTCGATCTCGGTTTGTTCCTGGGCAAGTGCAAGTCCCTGGCTTAAAACAAGTTCTACGGCGGGTAGGAGTTCTTCCGCCTTGATTTTAGCCTCGGTAAAAACCCTCTCGGACATGTCGGTAAATGCGTGTTCTACCGACTGATTGATCATGGTTTCCACGGCGGCGTCATCCACGTTGACCGCCGAATTTTGGATTTCGATGACTGTGTCGATTCCAGTGGCGAGGTCGCGGGCGAGGGCTTCGAGAATTCCGTTTTCATCGATTTTGAATTGCACGCCGACGCGGGTTTGGCCCTTGGGAGAAGGGGTAAATGCGACGTCGAAGTTCCCTAGCTCCCAGTTGTCGCGAGCCATTTCTCGCTCGCCTTGGAGGACGCGGACACGCATGGCGGTTTGTCCGTCGGCGGCGTTGGTGAACAACTCCCCGGCTTTGCAGGGGATGCTGGTGTTGCGAGGGATGATGACGTTCATCAATCCGCCGAAAGTTTCGATGCCGAGGCTGAGGGGGGTGACGTCGAGGAGGATCATTTGGCGCAGTGCGCCGCTGAGGACGCCGCCTTGGATGCTTGCGCCGAGAGCGATAGCTTCGTCCGGGTGTTGTGAGATATCTGGCTCGCGTTCAAAGAGTTCTGCGACTGAGCGGCGGACTGCGGGCATGCGTGTGCTGCCACCGACAATGACGACGGCGCTGAGATCTGCGGGTTTGAGGGCGGCATCCGCAAGGGCATGGCGGCAGAGGCGCAGGGTTTTTGCGATCCATGGAGCGGCGATTTTTTCGAGTTCCGCACGAGTGAGGGTCTCTTCCAGGCTTTTCACGCCGTCGTAAAACGGGACGCGGAAGGTGGCTTCCGTTTCGTCTGAAAGAGCCAATTTCACTCGTTCTGCTTCGGCGCTCAGGCGAACTCGGAGGTTTGCGTCGATTTCCTGGATGCCGGCGCGTTGAGTGATGTGGTCGAGGATCAGCGCGTCCAGATCATCGCCGCCGAGGCGGGTGTCGCCGTGGGTTGCGAGGACTTGAAAGACGCCGTCTTGCATTTCTAGGATCGAGAGGTCGAAGGTGCCGCCGCCGAGGTCATAAACGGCGACGCGGGCTTTTTCTCCGAGTTTGTCGAGTCCGTAGGCGAGGGCGGCGGCGGTTGGTTCATTGAGGATGCGGACGACATCGAGGCCGGCCAACTCGCCAGCGCGCTTGGTTGCGGCGCGTTGTGCGTCGTGGAAATAAGCGGGCACGGTGATCACCGCCTTGTGGATTTCCTGGCCCATGCGCCACTCGGCGATGCGTTTCATTTCGCGGAGGATGGCGGCGCTGATTTCCTCGGGGGATTGGCCGAGGATGCGTGGCAGGCCATCGTGGCCGTGGGTGATCGGCACGGGAAATGGTGAATCAAGTTCGCTCGTTCTGCGCCCCATGAGGCGCTTGATGCTGGTGATGACGCGGTCGGGTTCTAGGGCGCGGCGGCGCATGGCTCGTGCGCCGACTTCGATTTCGCCATTTTTCCCGATCCAGACGGCGCTGGGTGTGATGCGGCGGCCGTCCTCGTTGGCCAGCAAAATCGGGAATCCCGAGTCCACCAGTCCGACGGCAGAGTTTGTGGTTCCCAAATCAATTCCGAGGATCAAATCGTTCATTGGGCGGAGTTTCAGGCGTGTGGGGTGGTCCGTCAACGTCGGGCGAGGCAAATTCTTGGCCGTGATGTCGGCGAGTGGTTTGCGGCGCTTAGAAGATCCCGGTTTCTCGGAGGATTTTAGCGGTGCGTGCGCGTTCGGTGAGTTTCATGGTTGGGAATGCATCGTCGGTGGTGGGGGCATCCAAGATCGATTTCAGGCCGGAAATGACGCGGCTTTTGACGCGTTCTGGAAGAGTGCGGAAGGCGGCGGAGTAGACCATGTATGAGCAACGGTGCTTGAAAAGGCGGCTGTTGAGCTCGAAGTCTGCGAGGGAGCGGCCGTCTGGCGTGTGTGGGATCATGGCCTCGAAGACTTGTTGGAATGCATCGTCGCCCTCGACGCCGTCCGGGCCTTGCGTGGCTTCGTTTTCAAAAAGGAACCAGCGGACGATTTGGGATGCGGCGTGGTCGGCGACACGTCCAGCGGAGCCTTGGTCAGGGTCTGCCTCTGGGGCCAGCGCCCTCGCAAGGTGGTAGGCGCGCTTGTAATTCATGCTGGCGGCGGTCAGGAGATTGTGCGCATGGCATTGGTGCTCAAGGACCATGAGAGAAACGATGTCGCTGGTGCTGCGAGGGTAGGACGAGGTATCGATTTTTCCGGACAAGTTTTTCCAAGCGTAGATGGCGGGTTCCGCCTCGCGGGCGTCTGAGAAAGTGCGGTTTCCGAGGTGGGGAAGGGCGACTGAGCCGGTGACATAATATCCGCCCCAGCGCTCGGGGATGGGCGTTTGGTGGGTGACGAGGCCGCTGCCTTTGGAGAGGATGGGGTGGCCATTTTTGTCGGGATAGACCGAGCGAATCAAGAGTCCGGGGACGTGTTCTGTGCGGCCGGTGGCGTGGCAGGAGAGGCAGTCGCTGGTGTCGCGCTCGACGCGGATGGGGTGTGCAGGGCTGTTTCCAAGGTCGATCAGGTAGAAAACTGTGCCGAGTTGTGGGTCGTGGGTGGCGACTTCCAGTGCGCCGCCGGGGACGTATCCGCAGTAGGTGTCGAGTGAGAAATAGAGGGCCCGCGGGTTCTGTGGGCTGATGAGTCTATTTTGTTTGCTGGTTTTGGAGAAAACGAGGATTTGAGAGGATTCGGGGACAGCGAGAGCGGCGAGGACGGCGCGCATGCGTTCGAGTGGGGTGTTGCCGCTGAGGCTTGCGGGCACATTTTCCCAATCCCGGGCGAGGCTTGCCAGGCGGTCGTTGGAGGGAGTTTCCGAGTAGCGGATGGGCGGTAGTTCCCAGAAGTCGCCTTGGGCGAGGGCGGGTCCGCTGAGTGCCGAGACTAGGATCCAGCGGAGCCACATGATCAACCTTACGTGGCAGGTGCGCGGGAAATTTCAGGGTTCTGGCGAGCGCGTGCGACTTACGGGGTGAGGCGGACGGCGTGTTTTTTCGAGAGTTTTAAGACGTCGCCAGCTTGAGGTGTGACGGTGGCTGCGGGGTCGGTGAGTTTCTCGCCGTTGAGTTGGACCGAGCCGGTGGTGATGAATTGTTTTTTCAGCTCGCCGTTGGATTTCTCGACCGAGAAAGCGGTGAGGAATGCGTGCGCGGTGAGTGTGAGGACGTTGAGATCTGCAGGCAGCGAGGCGATTGAAATTTCCGGGAGTTCTGCGGCGGCTAGGTCTTTTTTTGAGAAGCGGGTGTCCCAGTCCGCACGTGCGGCGGGGCCGGCCGCGGGGCCGTGGTAGCGGCTGGTGATCTTCTCTGCGAGCGCTTTTTTGGCATCCATCGGGTGGCCGGATGGATCGCGTAACTCACCGAGCAAGAGCAGGTAATAGCGGTCCATGAGTGTGTCTGAAACGCTCATGAGCTTGCCAAACATTTCTTGTGGCGAGTCGTTGACGCCGACGTAGTTGCCGTAGGATTTCGACATTTTTTTCACGCCGTCGAGACCTTCGAGGAGCGGCATGACCATGACGACTTGTTGGGGCTGACCTTCTTCCTTTTGGAGGTCGCGGCCGACGAGGATGTTGAAGAGTTGGTCGGTGCCGCCGATTTCGACATCGGCGCGGATTTCCACGGAATCCCAGCCTTGCATGATCGGGTATTGGAGTTCGTGGAGGCGGATTTCCTGGCCGGCTTCGAGGCGAGTGCGGAAGTCTTCGCGCTGGAGCATTTGTTGGAGAGTGACGCGGCCGTTGAGTTTGAGGATTTCCTCGTAAGTCATTTTGCGGAACCAGTCGCCATTGTAAACGATCTCGGTTTTTGCGCGGTCGAGGATTTTGAAGGCCTGGTCGGTGTAGGTTGCGGCGTTGATGAGGACTTCGTCGCGTGTGAGGGGCGGGCGTGTGGATGAGCGGCCGGTGGGGTCGCCGACGGTGGCTGTGAAGTCACCGATGAGCAGGACGGCTTGGTGGCCGAGGAGTTGGAATTGGCGGAGTTTTTCGAGGGCGACGGTGTGGCCAAGGTGGATGTCCGGGGCTGTAGGATCGACACCAAGTTTAATCCGGAGAGGGCGGCCGAGGCGGAGTTTTTCCAAGAGTTCTTTTTCGGAAAGGACCTTGGCGGTGCCGGCGGTGAGTTGGGCAAGTTGTTGTTCGGGCGACATTTTGGGGCCCGGTGAGCATGGCTGTTGAAACGGGCGTGCCAAGTCCGGATTGAGCGGGGGGATTATTCTGAAATCAGCTTGAGGCGCATGAAGGCGCGTCCGTTGGGTGACTCGCTGATGGCTTGGGTGTGGACCCAAGTGCGGACTTCAAAATCGCCGAGGTCATTGACGGTGAAGGAGGTAACTTGGGTCGATGCATCCGTGGAGTTGAGGGTTTCCAGTGAATTTGCGGCTTGGGGGATGAGGAGCATGCCGGGGTGTGCTTTCCGGATGCGTGCGGTCATGGTGAGGTAGCGCTGGCCGGGGATGGCGGCGGGAAACTCGGTGGTGCTGAGTGTGCGTGCGGTGGCTTGGGGGAGAAATTCAGGATCCGGGTGCAGAGGGTCTGAGCCGAGGAGCCACTCGATGGCGTTGGCGATCCCGTCGGCGTCGGGGTCTGAATTGATGGAATTTTCACCTGCGGGGAAGGGGTGTTGGGCGGTCCAAAGCTCGAAGGGAGAGGCGGTGGAAATCACGCTGAACGTGCGACCGGTGCTGGTGTCCCACGCGAGTCCGGGTGCGAGGCTTGGCAGGGAAATGGACGAGAAGGCGCCGGTGAGTGTGGCAGTTTCGAAGAAGGAGAATGAGTCACCTGCGGCGAGTGGCGGGCCGGAGTGGGTCACGATGAGTGAGCCGCTGCGCGAGAGGGTGCCGGCGACGGAAAGTTGGTCGTGGGTGGCGGTGGATTTGTTGATTTCCATGCGCGTTGTGGAGCCGGGAAGGAGGTTGGCGTTGGCATTGACGGTGAGTTTACCCAGCGCGTCTCCGGGGGCGAGTGTGCCGCCGGATTGGATGGTTAGGGTGCTGTTGATGTTGCCGTTTCCGCTGAGAATTGCGCTGCTTGCGACCGTCACTGCGCTGGCGGTGATGGAGCCGGTGACGTGCAAGGTGCCAGCTCTCACGGTGGTGGGGCCGGTGTGGGTGTTCGTCCCGGAAAGGGTCATGACGCCGGAGCCAACTTTGGTGAGGGCGATGGTTTTGGTGGCACCGTTGGAGATGCTGCCGGCGAAAGTTTCCGAGCGGTTGAGATTGCCAACTTGGAGGGTGGTGGTGCCAGTGGCGACGTTGCCGCCACGGATCAGCGAGCCAGGGATGCCGCTGAGGCTGCCCATCTCTTGGGTGGAGTCGCCGTTGAGGCCGAAGATCATGCCTTGAGAGGCACCTTGGGGACTGGCGATGTGATAGGCGGTGTTTCTGCCAGTCGAGTTGAGAGAGTTGAAGGCGGTGGAGACGACGTTTGAGTCGTGGGTGTAACTGCCGTTAAAGTTAGAAAAATCTCCGGTGATGGTGTGTGAGCCGGAGTTATAAATCGCGCCGGAGCCAGTGACGGCTTGGGTGAGATTGAGGTTTTTTTGGAGGTTGAGTGTGGTGCCGGAGGCGAGGCTGATCGGGCCGGTGCCAAGCGTGCCAGCTCCGCTGAGAGTGACCGTGCCGCCGTTGATTGTGGTGGGGCCGCTGTGGCTGTTATTTCCCGTCAGAGTGAGAAGGCCGGAGCCGCTTTTCGTGATTCCTAGGCCTGTGTCCGCGCTGCCGTCTGATAGGATGCCGGTGATCCTTGTTTCTCCGCTGCCTTGAATGTTGAGCGTGCGTGAACCCGTGGCGAGTGATGAGAGATTGCCTGTGAGTGAGAGGGTTCCGTCGTCGGATTGCAGAATGTAATAGGCGCCGCCCGAGGTGATGTTGAAGGCGCCGGATAGGCTGTTATTTCCCGCTAGGTTGAGGATGGCTGGATTCGCGCCGCTGCGTCCGCTGAGTGTGAGTGGTGCCGCGCAGGAGATTCCACCTGGCGTGCCGTCCAGTTCGAGAGTTGAGCGACCGTTGTTATTGCTGCGTATGAAGATGGATGTGATAGAAGCGGCTGCTTTGGGATGGGCGAGGCGTAGCGCTCCTTCATTCGCGGCGCTGCTGCCAGTGTCGATGTTGAGAGTGCCGGAAATGGGGTTTTCCGCGCTGAGGATGAGCGTGCCTGAGCCGCCTTTGGTGAATCCGGCAGTGCCTAACAATGGGGTGTCGAGGTTGACGGTGTTTTGATTGATCGTGATTTGTGGTGTGCCGGATGAGGTTGCTAAGGTGAGGTTGGCGTTAGGGCTGGCGGTGAGAGTCCATGACTGAGCGCCGGAGCTGTCGCCGAATCGAAGAGTGCCGATGCTGCGTGAGCTGTCGAGGGTCACGGTGCGATCTGCGGTGATATCGAGAGAATTGAAATTCGCGGTATTGCCGGTGCCGTTGGCAGGGAAGCTGCCGGACCATTTTGTCGTGTCGGTCCAGGTTCCGTTTTGGTCCGTGTTCCAGGTGCCGTTGCCAAGTGTGTTAGGGAGTGAGATGCTGAGTGTGGTGTAGGTGCTGGCTCCGACGGAATCAGTGGCATAGATGATAAAGGTCTGGGTTCCGTTGTCGTTGAAGCTTGGGGTTCCTGACAGCGTTCCGTTGCTAGCGACGTTGAGCCATTGGGGTCCTTCAGCCTTGCTGTAGCTGATTGAGTCGCCGGCGTTTGAATCCGTTGCGGTGCCGGCGATGCTGCCGTTGTAGGCTGCGGCTTGAGTGGCCGCACCTGCGGTTAGGCCGCTGTTGGTGAATTGAGGGGGGACATTCGTGCCCATGGCTGCGATTTTCGCGTCACTGAGAGCATAAGGAAGGAATTGGACATCATCGAGACGTCCTGCGAAAAGCGGATCGGCGGTAAATTGGCTTTTCCCGAGGAAATTCTGATTTGTTGCGAGGTCCGAGGGATTTAGAGTCATTCCGGCTTGGGTTGCGACGAGCGAGCCATTGATGAATAACTTGCCCGTGTTGCCATTGATAGTAACCGCGACATGGGACCACGTGTTGAGCGGGAGTGGCGCGCTGTGGTTGATTTGTTGCTCGGCTCCGTCGTTTTTGATCGCGAAGCGGACGTTGCCAGAGCCACCGGCAGCGGGTGTTAGAAACATGTAGCGGTTGGTGCTGCTGCCTAGGTCAAAAATGCGCTGCCACGCGCTTGCACTCGTCCAATAGACCCATGCGCCGAAGGTGAAATCCGTGCTGTCTCCGATGCGGTTGGAGAGTTGCACGTGATCTTCGTTGCTGGCGACGCCGCTCATGACGACGGCTTGTCCGGACTTCCCTGAGGTGAATTTCGCATTGCCTTTGAGCATGGCCGGGTGCCCGTAGGCCGAGCTGTCCCGCGTGTTGTTTTCAAACTGATAGAGCGCGTTCGGCGCAGTGGGTATTTCGGGGATTTCCTGCGAGTAAGAGGTAGGCGAGGAATTCGCCCGATACGATTCGCCGGCGGGAGTGATTGTGCCAGAAGTGGAAACCATTCTGCGAACGTCCTCGACGGCACTGTAAACGGCGTAGCGCTCGATGAATGGCGCGTTGTCCATCATGTCGATGAAGCTGGAAATGGCAGTGGCATTTTGTGCGAGTGTAGGGTCTGCGCAGGAGGTCCAGTTGGCTCCGTTATTGAACTCCGTGACCCAAAGTTTCCGGCCGGTGCGGACGTGAATGTTGTAGAGCCAGGTGTAAAGCTGCGACGCAGAGTAGCCGCAGCGGTAGAAGTGAATGGCGACGAAGTCCACGCGGAGATCCGCGGCATCTGCTTGATCGATGAAATTATAAAGCCATGATTCGCCTCCATCCGTGACGGCGGGTGAGCCGAGTCGCATGCCGGAGTTCAGGAGTTCCGGCCAGGCGGAAATGGCAGCGGCCACCGAGCCATTGTTGAGAGTTTGGTAGGAATCCTCGACGGGATTATCCGGTTCATTGTAGCCGAGGACATGAGTGGAATCTCGCTTGCCGTCGGGGTAGGCAGGCCACCAGCGTTGTTGGCGGATCGGCACGTATTCCCAGTCGAGCGGCGAGTTGCGGTTGTTGTCCCAATTGTAGTGCCAGTGGGCATCGAGCGTTTCGGGTGCGATGTCGCATGAGCCTTTTTTCCCGACCCAGCGCCACGGGAAAATGCGGATGAAGCTCACTGAGTCGTTGAGCTCGGAGGGAAGCACGCTCACCTCGATGTCGCCATCCTGCGCGACGTAATTTTTGCTGATTCCGGTGCCGTTTGCGTTTTGCGCGATGGTTGCGGTGTAGCCGCGCTTTAGCTTGAAAGAACTGATCTGATTGGCGAGGGAGCCGAGGCTCGAGTCATTGTAAGCGGTGTAATTCAGGAGCGATGCCGAGTTTCCCGTGAAATGGCTGCCGGAGAAGACTTGCAGGGGTGAGTGGGACGACGCGTGAGGGATCACGACTGTGCCGCTGCCGTATTGGACGATCCTGCAGTTGGTATTGAGTGCGGCCTCTACGCCATTCACGCGGATCTGGCTGAGGTGGCTGGAATTCACCACCGACGGCCGGATTTGCGTCATGAAAAGCCAAGCGTCCGGAGAATTTAGGTGGATTATTGATCCGCTCAAAGGGGTGCCGGTGCCGGTGATTCGCAATTCCGAGCGGCCAGTCATCGTCACCGTTGTATTGGCAAGCGTTGCGTAGGTTTGGCTGTCGTTGTTGAGGTTGAGAGTCTGGCCGAGTGCAGAATGGGTGAGAAAGATCAGCCCGCAGATGAGGGTGCGCGAGATGCGGGAGATCAAGATTTTTGAGGTCAAAACAAAGATGGGTTTAGAGATTCGAGTTGAGATTCTGGCATGCGGCGAGTGACATTCCAGCAGAGAAGCCGCCCCCCTTTTTGGGGGGAGTGGATTGCTTACTGGATTGGAAATTGCGAATGATCTCGCTAAGGTGCGATTTTTCCCTTTCCAAATCCAAATTCATGGCATACCCCTCGCGCCCGCCTGAAATCAAACGGTGGTCGTAGCTCAGTTGGTAGAGCCCCGGATTGTGATTCCGGTTGTCGCGGGTTCGAGTCCCGTCGATCACCCCATCTTTCCCATCGGGACTTCGCAAGAAGTTTGGACGGGGGAGGAGGAACCTAAGTAAAATGACTGATGCAGCCGCTAGAAAGTCGGATCCATTATAAATTTCGTAACTCCCTGCTACTCGCTGAGGCACTGACTCATCCGAGCTTGGCTTACGAGTCGCAGAAGCCGCATTTCGACAACCAGCGGATGGAGTTCCTCGGTGATGCCGTGTTGCAACTCATTGTCACGGAAGAGCTTTTCAAAATGTTTCCGGATTTTACGGAAGGGCGTCTCACGAAATTAAGGTCACGCGTGGTGTCGCGCCGCGCCTTAGCAAGGTTTGCGATGGCGATTCATTTGGGCGACTACGTCTTGCTTGGGAAGGGCGAAGAGGCCACGGGTGGGCGGCGGCGCTTGTCCACCTTGGCAGATGCTTTTGAGTCTCTGATTGGAGCGGTTTACTTGGATTCGGGGCCGGTTCCTGCGCGGGAATTGGTTTTGCGGCTGTTTGAGTCGGAGATTGGAAACATGATCACCAGTCCGGAGGAGCGGAATCCGAAGGGCGAGTTGCAAGAGTGCTTGCAGGCGATTCATCCGCAGGCCCCGGTTTATCGGGTGATCGGTGAGAGTGGGCCAGACCACCGCCGGGTTTTTCAATCCGAAGTCTCGTGGCAAGGTTCCGTTTTGGCGACCGGCAAGGGGAAAAGCAAAAAGGAAGCGGAGGCACGTGCCGCTGCCGAGGCGCTGCGCGCGCGCGTTTGGGAAAAGGATCTGCCATAATTTTTGGTTGGGCAATTCTCCGGTCGTGCATGCCGGGTCCAGTCACGACTCCGCAAATTCCACGAATTTGCAGTCAAATTCTCTGAAGGCTTGCAAAGCGGATTTCTCCTGAAATCTTCGTGTAAACCCAATCTGTTGATGAAGCCATTAACAACACTTCCCTGGCTGAGCCCCTTGCTCATCATCGCGGTCGGCCCGCGCCTTTCCGCGGAGGAGGGGGCTTTTGAATATCAATTCGAGTCCTACAACGAGGAGGACGGTCGGGTGGATGTCGAGTCACATTACTTCGACATTCGCCAACAGTTTGACAACGGAACCGCGCTCGGCGTGCGGTATGTGATTGACCGCATCAGCGGAGCGACGCCCGTTGGCACTTATGATCGGAGTGACCCTGATCAATGGAATTTCGTTGAGGTGAGTGACGAGCGGGAGGCGATTTCCATCATAGTGGATCAGAAAATCGGCGATCATTTGTTGGCTTTCGAATACTCGGGAAGTGAGGAGGCGGATTATCGCTCAAACGCTGTCGCGGTGAGTGGCAAGTCTGAGTTTTTTGATAAAAATACAGTTGTTTCTGCCGGTGTTGCCTATGCGGACGACACGATCATTGCCGCTCCGGGCACGGTGATTCTGGAAGATCGGAACAAAGATTCCATCGATGTCGCTTTGGGTGTTTCTCAAGTGCTGACGAAGAATGCTGTGGTGGACCTTAACTTCACCTACGGTCACTCAGAGGGGTATTTGGCGGACCCGTATCGACAAATTTCGCAAACTCGGACGATCTTCGTTCCGATTCCGGGTGGCGGTTCTATTCCTGTTACGGACACGTTTGCCTATCCGGAGAATCGGCCGGATTCACGGGATAAGTTCGCGTTGAAAATGACGGGAAGATATTATTTCGAAGCGGTGGATGGCAGTCTAGCAAGTTCTTATCGAGTTTTCTCGGACCTTGATGGGATCGTTTCAAACACGCTTGATCTCACTTGGAGGCAGCAGGTTTCCGAGCGTTTCATCGTTGCGCCATTCATTCGCTTTTATGATCAAACGGCTGCGGACTTTTACCAGGTATCATTAACGGGAAGCGGCATTGATGGGCATGGTCGCAACAATGGCGAGCCAGCGTATTACTCGTCAGACTACCGTCTGGCGGCCTTCCAAAGCTTCAATTATGGCATTGGTTTTGACTATCAAGTCGATGATCATGTGGCTTTGAACCTAAATTTCGAGCGTTATGAAATGAGCGGCACCTCTTCAGGAACGCCGGGGATTTTATTTCCAACAGCCAATGTTTTCAGCATTGGGATGAAGATCGACTATTGACGTCCATGAGCGTGATCCAACAGAACCCGGTTTTGCAGGCGGAGACGTCTCATGGCTTGTTTAAGCTCTCGTTCAATGCGATTGGTTCGCGTTGCATGATCCAGTTCCGGACTTCTTCAGCGGAGACGGCTCGATCATTCAGGACGGCGGCTCTCGAGTGGATCCGGGATTTTGAGCTGAAATATTCGCGCTTCATTGCTGACAGTGAGTTGTCACGAATCAACGCAGCTGCAGGCGGCGCTGCGGTCGCTATTTCAGACGAGTTTTCGAAAATGTTGGATCTATGTGACCTTGTTCATGTGCATTCAAAAGGTGTTATTGATCCGACATCGCTTCCGTTGACTCAGCTTTGGGACCGTGCGGAGAAATCCCAAGTGGTGCCGAGTGCGGACGATTTGGCAAAAACTCTTCATGTTGTGGGCTGGAGTCAGGTGGAGCGCACTCCGGGTGGTGTCCGCCTGCCGCATCTGGGAATGTCCTTGGACTTCGGCGGTTTCGGTAAAGAATATGCGGTGGATCGCTTGGTCCAAATTGCCGGAGATTTTGGCATTTCTGATCTATTGGTCGATCTTGGGCGAGACATTGCCACGCGTGGGCGGCCGCCGGACTTTAGCCACTGGGTGATTGGTGTGGAAGATGCATTAACACTGGATAAGCCCTTGCTGCGGGCCGCACTGAGTGGGCTTTCCATGGCAAGTTCGGGAAATTATCGGCGTTATCGGACGATTTCAGGAAATCGGTATGGGCACCAAATTGATCCTCGCACCGGTGAGACCGCCTCCACGGAGATCGACGCCGTGACCTGCATTGCTGCCAGTTGTTTGGTTGCCGGACTTTTCTCTCAAGCCGCCTTCATTCTCGGTACGCGGGATGGGCTTCATCTCATTGAATCTCAACCGGGCGTTGAGGGCTTGGTCCAGGTGGCCGGGAAACTTCACCGCACTCAAAAATTCCATCATCATGAAATCTGAATTCACGCGCAAGCTCATCACGATTTTCTATCTAAGCTTGTTGGTTCCGGTCACGGCGGGGCTCAAGCTAGGCGATGTTTTTCCTTCGCCTGTGGCCCATGGTGTTTCCGGCAAGCTACCGACGACGCGCGGCAAGGTGGTTCTCTATGACTTTTGGGCGTCGTGGTGTGCGCCGTGTCGTGCTGCATTGCCTGCTTATGAGACGATCTACCAGAAATATCATGGCCGGGGATTCGAAGTCATTGCCGTCGGCACGGATACCAAAGCGGATGCGGCGCAGAAATTCACCCGTGGCTTGAAGCTATCATTTCCAGTCGTGGCGGACACGGGACAAAAGTTTGTCAGCGTGGTGAGTCCATCAACCATGCCGACGGCCTATCTTGTCGGCAAGGATGGTAAGGTGATCTCGATTCATTCGGGTTTTCACGGTGATAAGAGCGTCAAGGAACTTTCCTCTGCCATTGAAGCTGCGCTTAAGTGAAGTCTAACGAACTCTATCAAATGCATATGACGATTTTCAAATTCACACGCATGGCACTCGTTTCCTTGATTGGTCTGCTTGCCTCATGCGCGAACGTCAAACCGTGGGAGCGTGGAAATCTCGCCAAGCCCACGATGGATCCTGCACGCGACAAGTTGGGCTTGGCCATGGGTGATCACATGTATTTCAGCCGTGAAGGATCGAACGGCGGTGGCGGAGTCGGTGGCGGCGGTTGTGGCTGCAATTGAAAAGTTGATGATCTAGCAGGAATAAGAATGAGAAAATAAAAACAAAGATGAAAACCCTAAGAAATATCCAAAGTGGACTGCCCTCGTATCGTGAGATTCTAAGAGTCGGCTCAAGCCTTCTCATGGTGGTGGGACAAAAGTTGCCGTTTCTAAAACCTTGTGCAGCGTTTCTCGCAGAGGCCCGTGCAGTGCAGGGGTTCATGCAATTTGCCGTTCCAGCGGGAGTGACCTACATGGGCACTCACAGTCTATCAGGCGCGAGTGTTGCGGTTGTCACGGCTGGAACTTCGACCAATCCGACAGTTGCAACGAGTGGTGAAAATTTTCAGTGGTTTTGCCAAAGCAACAGCTCCCATCAATTCGGCTCGGTTTCAGTTGCCGGATTGCCGCCAGGTTTAACGTTCACTTATGGTAAGCCGATTTCAAGCATCACGGGTAAGCCAACGACACCGGGCAACTACACGGTGAGCTTGGTTGGCTGGGAAAACTCCAATCAGAAAGGGGATAAAACCGCGACGTATAAGTTAGCGATCACGGTGAGTGGCGCGGGCACACCGCTTGCACCGGAAATCCAGATCGAGCAGCCTGCCGGTTCTAATTTAACTGACGGAGTGACCAAGAAAAGCTTTGGGACCGTGGTGGTTGGCAAGGCGAGCACCTCCAAGGTTTTTACCATTACGAATACGGGGACAGAGACGCTCACGGGACTTTCACTCACCCGCAAGGGGACGATGGCCAAAGAGTTCAGAGCGGGTGGCTTGGCGGTGACGAGTCTGGCTCCGGGGGCTAAAACGACGTTTAAAGTGCAATTCAAACCGGCCGCGAAGGGAACTCGGTTCGCGACTATTCAGGTGAAAAGCAATGATTCGGATGAAAATCCATTCGACATCAAAGTGACGGGTGCGGGTGCTTGATCCGGGATGCTGGGAAATCGAGGCTCGTCATCTCATCCTGTGGAAATTACTCCATGGCTGCTTTGAGCGAGCATTTTCCAACATTGTGTGAGCGGATCGAACTCTTTGAGCTCGATCCGCTTGCCGATGATCAAACCGGGGATTGCTCTGTTGGGTGTGTCTGGTCTCGCGACGACGCCCGCATTCCGCAGAATTTGCGCTGAAATGAAAAACGAGTTCGGCGCAGCAAATCCGGGTGGAGGTGGAGATACTTCAAGCGGTGTTGGCAGTGGTGGAGGAGACAGTGGCTGCGGCGGTGGCGATTGATGGGCGCGAACGAAACATCATTTTTCGCAGATCAAAAAAAACGCCAAGGTAGAAGACCTCTACCTTGGCGCGTGGAATTGCTAACGAAGAACTGCGCTTACGCCTTGAGCTTCGAGTAGGCACGGAGATAGCCGACGCATTGGGCGATTTCCGGCAGGTTGTTTTTCCAGTTGAATTCGTATTCGATGGTGACATTGCCTGCGAAGCCGTGTTTGCGCACCTCGTCGAGAATCGCAAAATTGTCGATGATGCCGGTGCCAAAGGGGCGGTCACGGCTCGGGGCTTGGATCGACTCGCGGTCTTTCATGTGGAACGAATGGACACGAGGCGCAATTTTTTTGATGACCTCAAGTGGGTCGAGGCCGGAACTCGCCCAGTGACCGATGTCGGCACAGTAACCGAGATTTGGGTGGCGTCCCTCGATGGCTTTCCAGATGGTGTCAGGGTTCCAAAGCTTGGATGGCTTCGGGTGATTGTGGAAACAGATTTTGATGTCGTATTCCTTGGCGAGTTTTTCAATGGTATCAATCGCTTCGAGGGACTCGGTGGACACCCCGTAAAGATTGAGTTTTTTCGCCAGTTCAAAGGTTTTGCGGGCTTCTGTCTCGTCCTTTGAAATGTCGGTGACGCCGAAATTCACGGCGACGATGTTGTTTTTCTTGAGGTGGTCGATGACAGCTTGGACTTGGGCATCTGTCATGTCGGGCCCGAATTTCGCAGCTCCATGATCGCCGCCGATGACTTGTCCCTTAAAGACTTCCACACCACCCATGCCGGCGGATGAGGCCATTTCGATGGATTGGAAAAGGGTGAATTCTTTGAAAGACCAGCACTGCACGGCGATGGCGAACCCAGCATCGGTGACGGCGGCTTGGGGGAGGGGGGCACCGTTTGCGCGGAAGGCGAGCAAGGCGGATGCGGCGGGGAACATGGTGAGTAGAGAGCGGCGTTTCATGGGTCGTTAGTTGGTTTTTCGACGATTTTCTGGGGCAGATCAATCATCCATTTGGGCAGTCTATTTTACGAAGTGGGACGGTGTCGCGGGAAAAATTCTCATTTAGGTCAGGCAGTCTCCAGCGCGGTGAGTAGTTTTTGGTGAATGCCGCCAAAGCCGCCGTTGCTGAGCACCGCGATGATGTCGCCGGGGAGCGCGTCGCATTTCACTTGGGCAACGATGCTTGCCACGTCGGGTAGATACCAGGCTTGGCCACCAAGGCGGGCGATGTCTGCGGAAAGTTGGTCCGGGTTGAGTCGGTCATTTTCCGGGATTTTGTGAAGGTCTGTCATGGCCGCGACGATTGCAAAGTCTGCTGCGGCAAGCGCCTCGGCGAGTTCAGTTTGGAAAACTGCGCGGCGTGTTGTGTTTGAGCGAGGTTCGAAAAGAATCCACAGGCGCGAGTCCGGATGGCTCTGGCGCAAGCTTTGCACGGCGAGACGAATGGCGGTCGGGTGATGGGCGAAGTCGTCAATCACCTTGATGCCATTGGCGGTGCCGCGGAGCTCTTGGCGGCGAGCGACGCCTTCGAAAGATTCCAGTCCGGCGCGAATTTCCTCGGCGCTCAAGCCGCCAAAGCTTGCGGCCGCAGCAGCCATCGACGCATTGCGGATGTTGAAGTCGCCGGTCATCCGCACGGAATAGGCGACGCCATTGAGTGTGAATGAGCTGCGATCTTGCTCATAGTGGACGTTTTCAATGCGCAAATCGCAATTTTCCCCAAAGCCGACCGTGGTGATCGGGCAGGGCGCGGCGCTGGCGATGTCGAGGCAGTTTTGCTCGTCGCCATTGATGTAGGCGCGGCCGGTGCGAGGCACGATATTCAGAAGCCGGCGGAACGTCAGTTTGATTTCGTCCAGCGAGTTGTAAATATCGGCGTGGTCGAACTCGACGTTGTTTACGATCACGCATTCGGGCAGATAATGGAGAAATTTCGAGCGTTTGTCGAAGAAGGCGGTGTCGTATTCATCACCTTCCAGCACCATAAATTCCGAGTCTGAAAAATGTGCACCGCAGTTAAGATTTTTCGGGAGTCCACCGATCATGTATCCGGGATCTCGGCCGGAATGCACGAATAGCCATGCGAGCATCGACGACGTGGTGGTCTTGCCATGGGTGCCGGACACGACGAAATTGCGTTTTCCGCGTAGGAAAAATTCCTTCATCACCTCGGGCAACGAGTGGTAAAGCAGTTTGCGGTCGAGTGCGGCCTCAGCCTCCGGATTTCCTCGGGAAATGGCATTGCCGATGATGACTACGTCTGTGTCAGGCGGGATGTTTTCTTCGCGATAGCCTTCCGTCAGCGTAATTCCTTGGCCGCGCAGGAAGTCAGACATCGGCGGGTAAACATTGGCGTCCGAGCCTGTAATGGTGAATCCGCGCTGTTTCATTGCGGCGGCCACGGCTCCCATGGCGGTGCCACAGATGCCAGTGAAGTGAAAACGGGTTTTCTCGGACATAGATTGGAAGCGGAACAGAAGAGCGTGATGAAGGCGAAAATCGGGGTGAGAGGTGATGCTGCCTACGTGGCGCGCGGCGTCAATCTTCCGTTCGGTTTTCATCGAAACTTGAGTCCGTTCGATGTCTCAAA
>JBEGOB010000048.1:0-16924 GCA_041182265.1 Verrucomicrobiota bacterium
ACCTTCGCGGAAATGAACAATTCGCTCTACATCGGCGGATCATTCAGCTCCAACAAAAGCTCCAACAATTTTGGAAAATGGAATGGCAGCACTCTATCGGCAGTGGGTACGGGCACCGATCAAAAAGTGAATGCGCTGGCTGTTTCAGGAACAGATCTCTACGTCGCAGGGAGCTTTACTTCCGTCAATGGACGCCCCGCCAACCATATCGCAAAGTGGAACGGCGTTGATTGGACAGCCCTTGGATCGGGCGTGAACGGCGACGTGAACGCACTGGCTGTGGCTGGCACAAATGTCTATGCGGGTGGCGAATTTACGATTGCCGGCGATCAGGCAGCGAGCAACATCGCGATGTGGAATGGCAGTGAATGGTCGGGCCTCGGAGTGGGCACAAATGCCCCGGTTCATGCATTGACCGCCATGGGCAGCGAACTCTACGCGGGTGGGATGTTCACAAACGCGGGTGGCACTGCGGCGAATTTCATCGCAAGGTGGAACGGCAGCCAATGGTCTCCAGTGGGTTCAGGCACAGATAGCTTTGTCTTCGCCTTGACCCAAGCAGGCACGGACTTAGTCGCAGCAGGAAGTTTCTACACGGCAGGTGGAGTGGATGCGAATTTCATCGCAAAATGGAATGGCTTCGCTTGGTCACCTCTGGGTTCCGGTATTTCAGGAAATAGCTTTTTTTCCGCAGTCTATACCTTGGCCGTCTCCGGCAATACGCTCTACGCTGGCGGAAATTTCAGCACTGCAGGAGGCTTCCCCGCATCACACATCGCCCAGTGGAACGGATTCGGCTGGGCACCATTGGGAGCTGGCGCGGAAACACCCGTCACAACTTTGGCATCCTCAGGAAACACCCTCTACGCTGGAGGTGGATTTCAAATCGTAGGCGGAATTTCCGCAAAGTCCGTCGCCAAATGGCAGAATGGCGCTTGGTCGAATCTTGGATCCGGAACCGATGGCTCCGCAAGCGCACTGACCGTCCTTGGGGATCAACTTTACGTCGGAGGTGACTTCTCAAACGCCGGAGGAATCGATGCGGAAAGCATCGCAAGAGTGACGGTCGAGGTCGTTCCCGTCATCACAAGTCCACTCGTCGCCGAGGCGAGGGTCGGCCAAGCATTTTCCTATCAAATCACCGCTGCATACTCACCGACGAGCTATGCCGTCAGCGGCTCCGCACCACCCGTCGCTCCCGGCGGATTCGGTGGCTTCGGCGGACCCGCTCTCGCAAGTTTACCCGCAGGCTTGAGCTTGAATCCTCTAAGCGGCCTCATTTCCGGAATCCCCACGGCGGCAGGTAGCTTTCCAATCAATCTCTCGGCCATCAATGGCGCAGGCGCAGGCCAAGCCAGCCTCTCTCTCACAATCCTCAGTGCATCACCCAGCGCAAGTTGGAGGCAGCAGTATTTCGGGAGCTCGGAAATCACTGAAAATTCCGCGGATCTAGCAACTCCCGATGGCGACGGCGTCAGCAACCTGATGAAATATACGCTCATGCTCACTCCCGGAAGCAACGCCTCAGGCAGCCTGCCCCAAGCGCTAACGAGCCGTTCCGCTGAAGGTTCGCGTCTATCACTGAGCTTCCGCCGCCTTCCTGCGCGCAACGATATCAGCATCGCCATCGAAGCCGCCAACTCTCTCGACGAGCCATGGACAGAGATCGCAAGAAGCACCCTTGGCGCGCCCTTCACCGGCCCGGCGATCATCACCGAAAACATCGCTCTCGATGGTGTCGGCCATGTGCAAATCACCGACACCGTCACAAGCGGCAGCACACCCCGCCGCTTTATGCGCATCAAAGTGGAACGATAATTTAAGTTGCACCAGGCTCCTTGCATCGGGGACAGCTCCGCCCACAAGATCCCGCCGAACAAGCACCAAGGGGCGACTTCTTGCTTGCTCTGATAGAGATCTGCCGAAAGAATCCAGCGATCGCCCGAGTAAGTCAGGCATCCAAAAAAACCACATCAGCCCATGAAATCTCCTGATTCCGCCCGACCATCCTTCCCATCCACCGCAAGACGCTCATTCCTTAAAACAAGCCTAACTGCGGGCACAGCGGCCTTTTTCGCACCCCACCTAGTTTTCGGAGCCAAGAACTCCGCCACGAACAAAGTGAATCTCGCCTGCTGCGGCATTGGAAATCGCGGTGCGGAAATCATCAAAGAGCTTCACAAAACCGGACTCGCCAACATCGTCGCCCTGTGTGACACGGACATGGGAGCGCCCCACACCCAGGCCATCCTCAAGATGTTTCCAGACGTGCCGCGCTTCCAAGACTTCCGCCAAATGTTCGACAAAATGGGGAAGGACATCGAAGCCGTCAGCGTTGGCACACCGGATTTCTCGCACTTTCCAATCGCCATGCTCGCGATGTCACTCGGCAAGCATGTCTATTGTGAAAAGCCGATGGGCCAGAGTTTCCGTGAACTTGAACTGATGATGGAGGCGGAGAGAAAATACAAAGTGGCCGCACAGATGGGCAACCAAGGGCACTCGGAGGCCAACTATTTCCAATTCAAAACTTGGACGGATGCAGGCATCATCAAGGATGTCACTCAAATCACCGCCTTCATGAACAATCCGCGGCGCTGGCACGGCATGAAGGTCTCCGGTTTCCTGCCAAAGCAAGCCGTGCCAGATTCGCTGGACTGGGACTGCTGGCTGGCGACGGCACCTGCGCACGATTACAACAAGGGTTATATCAATGGCGAGTGGCGCTCATGGTATGATTTTGGAAATGGAGCTCTCGGCGACTGGGGCGCGCACATTTTCGATACGGCGCATGAATTTCTCAAACTCGGCCTGCCCACGGAAGTCGAGCCAACGATGTTAGAGGGTCACAGCCCGTTCATTTTCCCACAAGCGACCACGCTCGCCTTCCGCTTCCCAGCGCGCGGTGAAATGCCACCCGTGGAATTGACTTGGTATGACGGCCAGAAAAACTTGCCGCCGCTGCCCGCCGACATGGGTGGCTCGGTCATCGATCCCAACATTCCGCCGCCATCCACGGGCACGGTCGAGACGAAAACCCGTCCGCCCGGCAAGGTGATTTATTCGAAGGACCTCGTCTTCAAAGGCGGATCTCACGCCACCACCCTCGAAATCCTCGGAGAAAAGGGCAAGGACATGAAATCGAAGTTGCCTAAAGTGCCGAAAAGCCCGTCGAACCACTTCAAAAACTTTCTCCTCGCCTGCAAGGGAGAGGAAACTTGCCGCTCGTCCTTCGCGGTTGGCGGACCACTTTGCCAAGCAATGGCCATCGGGATTCTCGCCCAACGTGTGAATGCGAAGCTCACCTTCGACCCCACATCCAAGCAAATCACGAACCACAAGCTTGCCAACGAACTGCTCGCCGGAGCCCCTCCCCGCAAGGAGTGGGAACAGTTCTTCAAACTCTGATCCACACCCACCGCCCGGCCACTCGCAGGCCGGGCGGTCGTGGCACGCGGCTCGCCTGTTCGAAGCAGTGGCCGCCCTTCCGTGGGCAGGCTGAATTTTTTTATCGTGCCATCCCACGCTTCCCTGCTTCACTTCCGGCGTTCTCGCATGCCGGAAAATTTTCAAGAAGACACACTCCTGTTGGTTGACCCCGATCTAGACTTCCTAGAATGGGCCACCAAGCACCTTTCCGCCGAGAATCTTCGGGTTCTGCGTTGCGACAATGCGGCCAACGCCGTCAAGGTGATTGAAAAGACGCCCGTCAGCGTCGTCGTCGCAGCCATGGAGTTGCAGCCCTTCGATGGCATGGAGCTCCTCGGCCGCATTCTCCAACACCGCCCGCAAACGCTCGTGGTGCTCACCGCCGGCTTCCCAACCACCGGCCAAATCATCGAGGCCACCCAACGCGGGGCCCACGACGTCCTCCGCAAGGAGTCCCTCGCCTTCGAACTCCGCCCCGTGGTGGAATCCGCACTCCAAACTCAGGATGACCGCCGCAGTGCCGGACAACCCGACGCGGAAGTCCAAGCCCAAGACGGACGCGTGAAAATGATCGGAATTTCCCGCGCGCTCCAAGAAGTTTTCAAACTGGTCGGACGCGTCGCCCGCTCGGACGCACCGGTTTTAATCGCTGGCGAGAGCGGCACCGGCAAGGAACTCGTCGCCAAGGCCGTCCACGAATACAGCCCCCGCCGCCAAAAGGAGATGATCACGATCAACTGCGGCGCGATTCCCGAAAATTTGCTGGAGAGCGAACTTTTCGGCCACGAAAAAGGCTCGTTCACCGGAGCGATCGCCCGCCGGGCAGGGCGCTTCGAGCAGGCAGACGGCGGCACTCTATTCCTCGACGAGATCGGCGACATGCCGCTCTCGATCCAAGTAAAATTGCTCCGTGTGCTTCAAGACGGCTCTTTTTCCCGCGTAGGCTCCAACGAAACGCTGACCACCGACGTCCGAATCGTCGCTGCCACCCACAAAAATTTATCCATGGAAGTCGCCGCAGGTCGCTTCCGGGAAGACCTCTACTACCGCCTCAACGTCGTCGAAATCAAGATCCCCGCCCTGCGTGAGCGCTTGGAAGATATCCCACTCTTGGCGGAGTATTTCCTCCAGCGCATCACCCGCAAAAACGGCATGGCGCGCATCCGCATCTCCGCCGAGGCCGTCACCACGCTCCAAACCCACCACTGGCCTGGAAATGTTCGTGAGCTGGAAAACACCATCGCCCGTGCTTGCGCGCTAGCGTCCTCGAACATCTTGCTCCCGGCGGACATTCCCCTCGCGTCCGCTCCACACAAGTCACCGGCTGGCTTCACCGCAGCCATCGACCAATTGCTCAACGCCGCTCCCACCGGTGCAGACTTGTTGACTTGGCTGAAACAAGAAGTCGCCGGACGCGTCCTCGAGCGCGCATCAGGCGACTTCAAAGAGGCATCAGTCGTGCTAAATCTCTCCTTGCCAGAACTCCGCAAACTGCTCGCCAGAGAAGGATGACATGCTCCACACCGTTTCAAGCCCACTCATCGCCGAGGAATTGACGCATCTGCGTGATCCGGATTGCCCGTCACCAGAATTCCGCCAGCGCATCCGCCGCATCGCCTCGCTCATGGTTCCGGCCGTCACCGCCGACCTCGCGACCACCGTCGTCGAGTGCCGCACTCCTTTGGAAATCACCACCGGCCTAAAAATCCGCCGCGGCATGATCCTCGTCCCCGTGCTCCGCGCCGGACTCGGATTTTTGGACGGATTCCTCGACATGATCCCCCAAGCATCCGTCGCTCACATCGGCCTAGCTCGGAATGAAAAAACCTTGGTGCCCGAGCCCTACTACCTCAAACACCCACCCATTTTAGGGGAATCGGAGATTTTCATCCTCGACCCCATGCTCGCAACCGGCGGCTCCGCCATCGAGGCAGTCCGGAGTTTATGGGAAGCCGGAGCGCGCCACATCCGCTTTGTGTGCCTCGTCGCCGCCCCTGAAGGAATCACCGCTTTGCAGCAAAATTTTCCAAATGTCCCGATCTACGCCGCGTGCGTGGACCGCTGCCTCAGCGAGCGCGGCTACATCCTCCCCGGCCTCGGCGATGCTGGCGACCGGTTGTTCGGCACCTGCCCGTGACGCACCCGCAGCTTTTCACTCATCCGGACTGGCAATGAGCGATTCCACCTTCTACTTTGCGGCGGACTTATGAAGTTCTGGCCGATTTTACCTCTCCTGCTGCTCGCCGCGCAGTCGCTCCCGCCTGCCCGCGCAGCCGAGGGGGACGACGCCCTTGCCGCTGGCCTTTGGGAAATCGCCGAACTTCATTTTAGAGATGATTTGGCAAACTCCGCCCTCACCCCAGAGGCAAAATCGGAAAGCGCTATCCGCCTTGCCGAGGCACTCATCCGCGGCGGAAATCCAGCCGCCGCAGTGGAATTGCTCGGAGAATCCTTCGTCGCAGAAAACCCAAATCGCCTGTTTTGGCACGCCCAAGCGCTCGCAGCTCTTGGCCGCTACACCGAGGCGATCGATCAATTTTCCGACTTGCTCAGCCAGCCAAACGCTCGTCACCGGACAGAAGCCGCTCTCACTCAAGCGAATCTGCAACTCGCGCTGGACCTTCCTGACGCAGCACTTGCCACGCTTTCCCGGATTCTCCCCGGCCAAGATCCGAGCACCACCTCGCAAATCCTCCTCCACCAAATTGAGATCCTCCTCGAGCTCGGCCGGAATTCCGAAGCGAGAGACATTTTCCCAAGCGAGGAAACTCTGCACACCAAGGACCGCGCACTTGCCGCATTCCTCAACGCCCGCCTCTTGCAAAACGAGGGCCGCCCAGCCGAGGCCAAAATCGCGTTCCAATCACTCGTTCAACAAGCCCAAGGCCAGTCGCTGACCCGCCACCATGCCGCCGCCATTGGCCTCGCGGAATGCATCGCCACTCAGGGCGGACCCGACGCCGCCGCTGCTTCGCTCCTCGATTTCATCCAAGAAAATCCGGAATCACCGCTGCTCGACGCGATGTTCCGCCGCATCGTCGCATGGCTTCCCGCACAGCCCTCCGCCAACCACCCGACGCTTGAGCGCCTTGCACAGTGGGTCACACCGCCCGTCATTCCTGCGATCGGCCCCATTTCCACCATCGCCAGTGCCGCCGCCGCTTGGCCCATGCCCGTTACGACGGATGATGCCCTACTACCCTACGCCCTCCACGCCCGCGCCGTCGGGCTCCACAGAATCGGAACTCCGGAGGCACAATCCGATGCGCGCCGTCTTCTCAACCGACTCCGTTTGGAAAATCCCAAGCACAGCCTCACGGAAACCGCCCTCTACCAACTCGCTCGCTGGGCACTCGATGCGGGCTCCATCGACCACGCATTTTCCATCTTAGACACGCTCCGCAGCGATGCGAAATCACCCGCGCTCAAAGGCGGCGCTGCTTTCATCGAAGCTCGCGTTGCCTATGAAAATGGCGATCCGCAACAAGCGATCCAGCTGTTCGACGAGGCCGCCGCCTCACTCACCGGCCCAGACGCCCGCACTGCAAAAATCCAAGCGGCCATCGCTCGAATCCGCAGCAACGGCCCATCAGGCAGCACCTTGATCCAACAAGACAAAGTCTCCACTGACACGGTTCTCGAAGCGGACCTCGAACTGGAAAAGGCGCTTGCCACTCAAGATCCCGCCGACCGGCTCACCACGATTGACGAATTTCTCACCCGCTTTCCCACCCACGCTCGCGCCGCCGAAGCGCGCCTAGCAGCTGCCGAGGCCGCACTCGCCTCACCCACGCCCGACCTCGCCTTCGCCCGCGCCCAACTCGACACCCTCGCCGCATCCCCCGCCGAGATCGCTCAGCTACCCGCAGCGCGCATCGCCCTCGCCCGACTCAGAATCGCCGACCTTTCCGAAGACGCCGCCGCCACCATCGCCGCCGCCCAGGCGATCATCGACAAGCACCCAAACCAAGCGGAATCTTACGAAGCCAGCCTCACGCTTGGCCGAAATTTATTTCAAGCTGGGGACTACAACCCCGCCCGCCTCGTCTTGGAAAAACTCGCGACCTCCGACACAGACCCCGCACGCGCCCAAGTCGCATGGCTGCTAGCGGCACGCGCCGCAGCCCTCGGCGGCACCCCGCAATCCAAGGAAGAAGCACTCATCCTCTTCGACAATGCCATCCAAGCCGGCGGCCCCGTCACCGCCAGTGCCAAGCTGGAAAAAGCCCGCCACCTCATTGATAGCTACCGCCTCACGGAAGCCTCGGAATTCCTCCAAAAAATGATCGCCACCCTCGCGGAAAACGATCCCCTCCACCTGCCTGCCGGACTCCTCCTCGGCGAGGCGCTATACGCCCAAGGCAGCACTCACCCGGAATCCTTGGTCGCCGCACTCGCGGTTTATAACAAATTACTCACCCACGCGCAAAACCACCCAGCGCTCTTGAACCGCCTCCAATACCTCCGCGGCACCACCCTCGAACAACTTCCCGACACCACAGACCCCACTCGCAAACGCGAGAAAGAAGCCTTCCAAGCCTATCACTCCGTGTTGGAAACATCCACCAACCCAGTCGAGTGGGAATACTTCGAACGCTGCGGCTTCCGCGCCCTCGCCCTCCTTGAAAAAGCTGGACGCTGGCCCGTCGCCATCACCGTTGCCAAAAAAATCGCGTCCTTCAACGGCCCGCGCGCCACAGAAGCCGCCACTCGCGCTAGCCAACTCCAGCTCAAACACATGATCTGGGAAGACTGAATTTTCCAAATCTCCACATCTCAAATCACCAATCTCACAATGCCATCTCTACTCGTCACTGGTAAATCCGGCCGCATGGGCCAAGCCGTCATCGAAGCCGCACGCGAGGCAGGCCTCACCGTCGCCGCAACTCACGACGCCGGGGAAGAACTCGATCCCGCGATCCGCCTCGCAAATTGCGCCATCGACTTCACCATCCACTCATTCACCTCCACACTCGTCGAGGCCGCCTTGAAGCATGGCACCAGCCTAGTCATCGGCACCACCGGACACACCGAGGCCGAGCGCGACATCATCCGCAATGCCGCCAAATCGATCCGCATCGTTTACGCCGCGAACTATTCCGTCGGCGTCAACACTCTCTTCTGGCTCACGCGCCAAGCCGCCCGCATCCTCAAACAGGACCGCTTCGACATCGAAGTCACGGAAATGCACCACAAGCACAAAATCGACGCACCCTCAGGAACCGCTCGCCGAATCTTGGAAATCCTCAACGAGGAAACCGGCACCGACTACCAAGCGGACGTCGCTCACGGCCGCTTTGGCAACATCGGACCGCGCAAAGCTCGGGAAATCGGCATGCACACTCTCCGCGGCGGCGATGTCGTGGGTGACCACACCGTGCTCTTCGCTGCCGATGGCGAGCGCGTCGAACTGACGCACAAAGCCTCTTCACGCATGACCTTCGCCGCCGGTGCCGTCCGCGCCGCATGCTGGTTGGAGACTCAGCCAGTCGGACTTTACGACATGCAAGATGTCCTTGGTCTTCAATAATTTACGCGAGCTATTTTTCCAATTCACCGCCATGCGCCCCATCCATTTCCTGCCCCTCTTGTTCGCTCTAAACGCCTGCGAGCCGCCCCCAACCGGAAATGCAGGCGCCGCCCAAGCCCAGGCCGCAGAACTCGCGGAAACGGTCCCAGCCCCAGACATCATTCAATCCGTCGTCCGCATCAACGCGACTCAACAAACATGGAATCCCGGCCAACCCTGGGAAAAAAATCCCCCGCAGCAACTCAGCGCACTCGCCGCGATCGTCGGCACACAACGCGTCCTCACCACCGCCGAACTCGTCGCGGACTCGACTTATCTCGAATTTGAATCCGCCGACGGAACCCAATTCGCGCCCGCTGAGGTCATCGCCGTGGACTATGAGGCAAACCTCGCACTCCTCGGCCCAGCCGACGAAACCAGCGGTAAAACGCTCTTTGACTCGACAGTCCCTTTGGAAATCTCCGCCCCCCTGAAAATTGGCGACACCTTGGACATCCTCCAAATCGAGGACAGCGGCCTCACTCTACTCACGTCCGGCAGCCTTCGCAGCATCGACGTCAGCCCGAAATTTCTCCCCGACCACGCCTTCCTCACTTACCTCGTCAAGGCCTCCATGCAAACCGCCGCCAGCAGCTACTCGCTGCCGGTCCTGAAAGATGGCAAACTCGCGGGCGTCCTCGTCGCCTACGATTCGGAGGACCAAATTTGCGACGTCACCGCCACCGACATCATCGCCCGCTTCATCGCTGAATGCGCGGATGGCGACTACCGCGGATTTCCCAGCCTCGGCATCGGCGTGGCCCGCACGGAAGACCCATCCTTCCGCCAATGGCTGAAACTCAACGATGAGCAAGGCGGGCTCTACATCCAAAAAGTGCGCAAAGGCGGCGCGGCGGAAACCGCTGGCATCCAACGCGGCGACGTCCTACTCGCCGTGGATGGACAAGCCATCAACCGCCGCGGCTACTATGAGCACCCTAGCTACGGAAGCCTCACCTGGGGCCACCTGATCCGCGGCGAGCGTGCCACTGGCGACGCCGTAAAACTCTCAATCATCCGCGATGGAGCGCCCCTCGAAATCACCGCAACCCTCACGCGCGAGGAGGAAAACAAGCGTCTTGTCCCCGCATACACCTTCGGCCAAGCACCGAAATATCTCATCAAAGGCGGCCTGCTCTTTCAAGAACTCTCACGCCCACTCCTCGAAGCCTTCGGCGAGAACTGGCAATCACGCGCTCCCCTGAATTTCCTCGATGCCTTGGAAAACCCGGAACCCTATGAGGGCAAGGTCGAGCGCATCGTCTTCCTCAGCGCTTCCATCCCAACGCCCGCGACGGTCGGCTACGAACGGCTGCGCAACCTCATCGTCCGCCAAGTGAATGGCAAGGATGTTAGGGACATCAAAAGCCTTGCCGACGCCTTCTCATCCAATCTGGGAGAACTGCACTCAATCGCCTTCGCCGAGGAAAATTTCACAGTCTATCTGGATGAGGCCACCTCAAGCGCGGTGGATGCACAACTCGTGAAAAGCGGCATCACACGCCTGTCACGCGTGGACTAGGCGAGATACACGCCATCTCTCAGAAACAAGGGCAGCCCCCTGCGTGCCGACTCATGACACGCGTCTAGCAGCACTTGGGTCTTCCATGAAATTTCACCCCAGTTGCACGCTGAACTGTCATCCGCAATCTCCGCCGCGAAGCGCGCAAACATCCGCGCCTCATGGCTCATCCCTCCCCCAGCGCAACGCGGCACTCGCTGATAGTTCAGCTCCCAGTCCGTGTCATTTTCCACCGCCGGCGAGACAAAGTCCGCCACGCGAATGCTCCCAGCCGTCCCGCTGATGTTGAGCCACTGCTGCTGCGGCGCAAGAAATGAACAGTGAAAATTCCCAGAAACCCCACCCGCGAAATCCAAATCCGCGGCGAAGTCTGTGATCGCTTCATTTCCATCCCGATCCAAAACACCTGATAGAGTCCTCCCACTAACTCGTTGCGGCATCTCCCAGCGCATCACCCACAGCGCCGCGCGCAAGCAATACCAACCGAGATCCCCCAAACAGCCGGTCGGCTCCAGGGCCACTTGCCCACGGATGTTAGAACCCATGAATTCGGCATCTCCTAGAAAACTGAATGCCGAGCTGATGCGGCGGAGCGCACCGACCTGCACGCCTTCATCCAGAATCTCACGCAATGCCAATAGACGCGGATCATGCATGAACATCACTCCATCCATGAAGTGCACACGATGCTGCCGGCAGGCATCAATCATCTCCTGCAAGTCCTCCGCGCTCACCGCGCAAGGCTTCTCACACAGGACATGCTTGCCTGCACGTGCCGCACGAATGACCCACTCTTTGCGCAAGCCCGTCGGCAGCGGAATGTAAACAGCATCCACCTCGGGATTGGCTAACAATTCTTCATAAGTCGAGGCCAGCGGGCACTCCGCCCATGGCGCTTCGCCCTGCATTTCATGGATGAATTGCCCGGCTTTTTCCAAATCCCGACTGGCCACCGCCACCAAACTGGCCGCCCCGCTATCGCGCATGGCACGCCAATTTCTCCTGCCGATTCTCGCGGTGCTGAGGATCCCCCAACGCAGCTTGGTGGAGTGAATCACCTCGGGTTCCAGGGGCATTGTCGATGAGCGTGTCATGAAATTTTCTCCAACGCGTAGCTGTCTTTGCCATCCTTCATCGACCAACCAAGCTCGGTCAACTGACCACGTAAAACGTCGGACTCCGCCCAGTTTTTCGCCAAGCGCGCCTGCCAACGCTTTTCCGCGAGAGCGTGGACGTCCGCAGGAATTTCCACGGATTCCACCGCAGCCTCCTCGGGTAAAGTTAGACCGAGCGCGCGCAAAAGCCGATTCAGTCCGGCGAGTGCGGCAGCAGCCTCCGCGCCGCTCAAGTGCGCGGCCTCACGCAAGCCCGTGAAAATCCCCCCGAGCGCCCCAGGGGTGTTGAGGTCGTTGTTCAAACTATTCCAAGCATTTTGAAAGGGGCCGAAGTCCGCGCTGCTCAACAGCGTGCCGGGCTCGACTTTTGCCGCCAATTGCCGCGCACCTTTTGCCAACTTCGCCAAGGCTTCTCGCGCACCACTCAACGACTCAAGCGTGAAATTCAACGGCTTCCGGTAATGCGCACCGATCAAGACGTAGCGCACCTCCATCGCGGAAAACCCCTTCGCTGCAAGGTCTTCCAAGGTGTAGAGATTCCCGAGCGACTTCGACATTTTCCCGCCATCCACCAACAAATGCGTGATGTGAAACCAATGCGCGGCGAAGTGACCTCCGCAGGCACACTGACTTTGCGCAATCTCATTCTCATGATGCGGGAAAACCAAATCAACGCCGCCGGAGTGAAGATCAAAGGAATCCCCCAAGTATTCTTCGATCATCGCCGAGCACTCAAGATGCCAACCAGGACGACCTTCGCCCCATGGCGATTGCCAAAAATTCTCACCATCTTCCGGACGCCGCGCCTTCCACAGCACAAAGTCGGATAGACTGTCTTTTTCATACTCATCCGAGCTGGAACGCGCATTTTGAGTCTTACCAAGATCCAACTCACGCTCGTCCAGACGCGACAAACTCCCATACCCCGGGAAGGAGGAAATTTTGAAATACACCGAGCCATCCTCAGAGGCATACGCGTGCCCCTTCGCGATCAGGCGCGCAATCATGTCAATCTGCTGCGGAATATGCGCAACCGCACCCGGCTCGATATGTGGCGGCAGCAAACCGAGCTTCTCACAGTCCGCATGAAATTTCGCCGTCCACGCAGCGGTGAATTCACTCAGTGACTTGCCCGCTTTCTGAGAATCCCGGATCGTTTTGTCATCCACATCCGTGATGTTCCGAACATGCAAGGTCCGCGTGCCTCCAGTCTCCAGCGTTCGCCGGAAGACGTCTTGCAGAACAAAAGTCCTGAAATTCCCAATATGCGCCGGGCCATAAACGGTCGGGCCACAGCAATAAAAGCGAAATGTCGTGCCGTCGATAGGCCGGAGATCGCGGTCGGTTCGGGTCAACGTGTCAAAAAGACGCATGACGCGGTGTAATCGGCGGCGGCGCGTGAGCCAAGAGCAATCCGCGAACCGGATTTGTCAATTTACAAGGTTGGGATTTCCCCAGTTCCAGTTTACGCTCACGCAGAAATGAAGCAATTGCACGATGAACGGATCAAACAGGTGGCGGTCGGAGTCAGCCTGATCCTCACGCTGACCGGCGTGGTCCTTGGCTTGCTGCTCGGCTGGCGCTCACTGCCAGGCCTGCTCGGCGAGTGGCTTGGATTCATGCTCGGCATCATGACCACGCCGTTTTTACTGGAAACGACCTTTGTCATCCTCGGCCTGATCATCGTAATTTCCCTGAACACGTGGCGGCGGCAGCAAGAGGGCGACGAATTCGTCCAACTCGACGAGTCTCCCTCTCTCGAATCCACCGCCAAACCCGGCCACCCAGATAGCCTCGACGACAAAATCCACAGCCGCTGAATGGCCGGAAAAATTCAATCTCCCGAAAAGGAACTGCGCTTCACCCGCTCCGGACAAGCCGCCGTGTTCTGGCTTGCCGCCGCCATTTGCGCCGCCATCACGATCACGCTCCTCGCAACGTCCATCTACCGCGACGTCAATCCGCAACTCCCGCATCCCGCTTGGGCCATCGCGCCGCTCGTTTTTTCGATGCTTCTCGCCCGCCTCGCCATCCGCCTCACCCGCCACGCCTATCTGATTCTCAGCCCGCTCGGCATCGAAATTTTCCCGTTTTTCCGCCCATCGCACGGGATGCAACTTGTCACTTGGCAAGAACTGGACTCCGCCGAGGTGGACGCAGAAACCACCTGCCTCACCCTCCATCGTAACCCGGAAAAGTCGTCGGGCCTCCATCTTTCCCTCCGACCGATTCGCAAGGACCGACGCTGCTTGCTTGCCAAGGCGGTCATTGGCCGCGTATCTCCGGGCAGCCCGTGACCCGGAATCGGCCACGGATTTTCATCTTCACTCCCATCATGCGCCCTCACTCACGACAAATCCTCTCGGTGGAAGAAACCTTCGGCCAAAACGGCTGGCACTGCGAACTCATCGAAGGCCGCGAGGTGATCCGCGCCGGTTTCGACGCCCATCACACGCGGGTCGATCTCATCGCCCAGGCCTATCCACAACTCAACGCTCTCAGCATCGTCACCGAATCCAGACTGGCCGTGGACGAGGACCATCTCGCCGCAGTCCTCGAACTGCTAGCTCGCGCGAATAAGCAACTCACACTCGGCGGCTTCGAATACGATCTGGACCGCGAGTTTTTGGTCTTCCGCATCACAAACTTGTTCGAGCGCGAAAAGTTCGACTCGGACATCATCTCATCCATGGTCCATTGTGGCATCGCAGAACTCGACCGCATCACTCCCTACGCCGCCATCGTCGTCGCCACTCCGGATGATTTGCTAGAGGATTTGGATCTCGCACGATTGCTCATGCGCCAAGACGTCATCCCTCCCGTTCCTGGCGACGAGGAGGAGGAATACTGAATCCAGCGCGCCTAACACCGTTCACTGCGCTGCAACATTTCCTCAACCCGCTTCTCGGAAATTTTTCCTAACACGGGAAGGTCCGGTGCGAACAAGGAAACTCGCAACTCACCCAGCGCCCAACCAATCGGCCAATGCTCGGGCGCGTCGGGCGCAGCCGTCCAACGGCAGAACCACGGCTCCCACAAACGCCGCAAACGCTCCATTTTTTCGAGGTCTTTGATGATCGGCAGCGACGACAAGCGCCCAAGCCGCGAGCGAATCGCCCGCAAACGCCGCGGATACTCTCTCAAACCCGCGTAACCCGCACGCCACGCAAAGTTTTGCCGGAACAACCACGACAATTCTTCATCCAAATCTTCGGCAATCTCCCCGAAGTTGCGATCTTTCCGCTTGGCCGCAAGCCACTGCTGGATCTCTGGCAAAATTTCGAAAATCTCATCAATCACCTGCCCCACCACCGCTGCCGCATCATACCAACGACCACGCGCCCTCTCGGTTAGGACAGCAAACTCCGCCGGCGATCTCGGGAAAATCCCACCACCCGCACCCTCCGCCGCCAACAGAATGAGTTCCTCCAACGACGTGCCGCCCACTCCCAGACGGGGTAACTCGACCTTCGCCATCATACCTAGCGGAAATTTCTTCCGCAGATAGGCGACCTGCTCCGCGTGAGCCAGCACCAACAAGCGGGCACCACCAGCACGATGAGATTCCGCAGCCTCCGCCGCTGAGGTGAAAGCCCGAACTCCCACCGATTTCCCCTCATCCACCAAGGCCGGAAATGCCGGACCACCCGGGGTCTCAACCCTCTCCGGCAGACTCTCACCATCCCACGAACTGATCCCCTTGCGCTCGATATTCAAATTCGCCGCCGCTTCAAACCGCACACGCATCCGATCCGCCAACTGGAGCTTGAGCACCGCAACATCATCCCCCATCGCAAGCTCCTCACCAGCATCGTCACAAACCCAAATTTTCGTCACATACTCCGGCGGCAATTTGCCGGAATCATACTCAGAAACCGGAACATGCGCCCCCGTCCGCTCACGCGCATGCTCGGACAAGGCTTGGAAAATCGACCGATCCTTAGGCGCAAATTTCCACAACTCGGCAAATCCCTCCGCCACCGCACCGATCGGCTGGCAGGCGCGCCGGTAGTCTTTTGGCAAGGATCGCAACAAGATCTCTGCGCGCTCGCTAAGTTGACCGTCCACCCCCCAACCCGGCAACCAATCCGGCAACTTGGGCAATTGATCCACATGCACTCCCAGCGTCACGCCATCATCGCGCTCCCCCGCCTTGGCGTGATAATACAGGGAATATTCTTCGCCCTCATGCCGCAGTTCATCCGGGTATCCCTCAAGCCCTAAATATTCGAGATCCTCATCCACCACATCACCCACACCGAGCATGAGCTGTGCTTCATTCGTCTCCAACCATCGGTGAAATGCGGACGCTGTGTGAATGTCCTCAGGAATGCGCTCTTCATAGAAACGCAATAACGCATCATCACTCCACAGTCCCCCAGGACGACGCAACTTTTGCTCGATCGCCTCAATCTCCAATCGCATTTCTGCAACGTGGTCGATGAAATCATAGCTTCTCCGCAGCCCACTTCCGATCACGCCTTCCCGCAAGAAAACTCCCCTCGCCGCCTTCGGGTCCACCCGTCCATAGTGAATCCGCCGCCCCATCACCACCGGCAGCCCCCCGCAAATCACGGTTTCCTTGCCATAGACGGCTCCCTGATTCTCATCCCAGTGCGCCTCGCCATACTTGCTCTTGCAAAGGTGCGGCGCGACCAACTCGACCCAAGCCGGATCAATCCGCGCCACTCGCCTCGCCCACAACCGCGTGGTCTCCACCAACTCCATCCCCATCACCCACTCGAATCGCTTCGGTAGCGAAAACAAACACGAACCCGGAAAAACTGCGAAAAATCCGCCATTCGCACTCCGGTAAGATTTCGACTCACGGTCCCAAACTCCAAACTGACGCGGCACACCTGCGAGTAGCGCTTTGTGGATCGTTGCGTATGCCGCGGAACCTGATAGATCATTGCCAATCTCGCCCAAGCGCAGCTTCCACTCGCGCTCCAACAGATCCGCGAGTTCGTCGCGCACGTTCGCCCACTCCATCACACGCCGCGCATTCAGATAGGCCGGACCACAATATTTTCTCAAGGCATTGCGCTTCCAACGCCCACGCTCGTCACGGAACCGCGCGAGATCCTGCCACATCCGCAATAGGGAAATAAAGTCGCTGTCGCCATCCTTCCACTTGGCATGCGCCGCATCCGCCTCACGCGTCTTTTCCGCAGGACGCTCACGCGGATCGTTCGACTCCAAGGCCGCCACAATCGGCAAAACCTCAGCGAGGCAATGCTCTTTGCGCGCCTCAATCAACATCCGCCCCAAGCGCGGGTCCACCGGCAA
>JBEGOB010000049.1:0-8635 GCA_041182265.1 Verrucomicrobiota bacterium
TACGATGCGGCAGCCCTGGATTCCGTGCGGATGGTTGCGTCCGCGCGGGCGGCGGTTTGGGGGAACCAGAGTCCAGCGGGGGTGATTCAGATGAGCGGACACGCGCCGTTTCAAAGTCGGCATGGGTTGAAAATCGGGGCTGGAGGGCAGGGGACTTTCGCGGCATCGAGCGTGCATCAAGTGGTCAACAAGGATGAGACGAAGGCGTTTGGATTTTCCGCATTTGGCCTGCGGACGGATGGTTTTTATGCGGTTGGGCCGTCGCAGCGTGGGAGTATCGATCGGAAGCTTGAGACGGACTTGGCAGGAGGGGATTTGAAATTCGCATGGCGTCCGGTGCGAGGTTTGAGTGTGGAGCCGAGCGTGTCTTACTATCGCGAAGAGCGTGGAAACGGGACGGCTCTGACAGGTAACTCGACGGATGCGTTGGATCTATCAATGCGTGTGACATCGGAAGATGGCGATGGCTCGTGGCAGGCACTGGCATGGCACCAGCGGCGTGAGTTTGAGTCTCTGTTCAGTGCCGCGGCACCGGATCGGAATTCTGAAGTGATGAGTTTGGATCAATTTGATGTGCCGGCTCGTGGGACGGGCGGCGCGTTCACATGGCGGTGGGATCGCAGCGAAGTGTGGTCTGTGATGGCAGGGGCGGACGCGCGCATGGTGCGGGGCGAGACGCATGAAAATGTTGGAGTTTTCCGTCAGCGAGAGGCCGGAGGAGAGCAAGCGTTTTTGGGAGTTTTTTCAGCGATTGGCTATCAGATGAATGCGGCATCCAGAGTGGATGCGAGTTTGCGCATGGATGCTTGGAAGCTGCGCGAAGGGCGGCGTCTTGAAGAATCGCTGTCCACGGGCTTGTCGCTGCGTGAGGATTTTCAGGAGGATCGGGATGGATTTGAGCCGTCTGCGGCGGTGGAGTTGAGTCATGCGCTGCCTGCGGATTTGGAGTGGCGCGCTTCGTTAGGTTCTGCGTTTCGCCTACCGACCTTGAACGAGTTGCATCGGCCGTTCCGGGTGAGATCAGATATTGTTGAGGCGAATCCGGATTTGGATCCCGAGCGGTTTGTGAGTGTTGAGACAGGATTGGATTGGAATCCCGCGTCGAATATTGCGCTCCGAGCGACGTGCTTTCACCACTGGATTTCCGATGCGATTGCGAATGTGCCGGTTACGGATGCGGGTGAGATTGTGTCGATTTTCGGGAGTATCCCACCCGGAGGATCGGGCTCGCAAAGGCGGAATGTGGATGAGGCGCGGGTTTTGGGGTTTCAGGGTGCGCTGGATTGGATGCCGGACGAAATTTTGAATGTGGGGTTGGTGGGGATTTGGTCAGAAACGGAATTTTCCGAGTCGCGTGGTCAATCGTTGCTTGAGGGCAAGCCATTTCCGCAGGCACCGGAGTTGAGATTGATGGCGAATGCCGAGTGCATCGTGGGTGGTGGTTTCACGATTTTTGTGGGAGGGGAATATGGCTCGTCGCAGTTTGATGATGCGTTAGCGACACGGGCGATTGCGGATTACACATCGCTGCGTTTGGGTGTGTCATGGAAGCACGAGAAAACTCACTATGGGGTGAGGATTGAGAATTTGCTGGATGAGGAGATTGAGACTGGGGTGAGCAGTGACGGAATCCGGACCTTGGCCGGTCCGAGGTCCTTGTGGGTAGGGGCGGAATGGGAGTTTTGAAAATTGAGTCTTGCGTGATTGATGGATTGCATAGCCGGCGGAAGTCTTGCTAGTCATGGGCATGCGCATTATTTCATGGATTTTTGTGGGGCTTGCTGGTCTGGCGTTTGGTCAGAAGGTCAAGGTCGAGGCGCTTTATGGAAATTACTGTTCGGGCTGCCATGGTGCGAAGTTTGAAGGTGGGCAGGGCGGTTCCTTGATTGACGGTGAGTGGAAGCATGGTGGCTCCGATGCCGAGATTTTTCAGTCAATCTTGAAGGGCAAGCCGGATTTGGGCATGACGCCTTGGGAGGGGATTTTGACGGATGAGCAAATTCGCTCCCTCGTGATTCTTTTCCGGGAAAAGGAAAAGCAGACTTTGGCGAAGGGAATGGATTTCCCGGTTCCATCGTCGAACAAGGTCACCAAGACCGAGTTGCATGATTATCGCATCGAGACCTTGGTGAAGGAGGGTTTGAAAAATCCGTGGGCGATTGCTTTTCTGCCGGATGGGCGGAAGTTGGTGACGGAAAAAGCGGGTCGTTTGCGGTTTATCGATGCTGATGATCGCTTGGACAAAGAAATCATCGAGGGCATTCCTGAGGTGATTGAGCATGGTCAGGGCGGTCTGTTGGAGGTGGCCTTGCATCCGGAATATGAGAAAAATGGTTGGGTCTATCTTGGGTTTTCTGATGGAGTCCGCCGTAAGCAGGATAAGGGCAAGGACGATGTGCGGTGCATCACCGCTGTCGTTAGGGGACGGATCAAAGGGCATCAGTGGACGGATCAAGAGTGGATTTACCGGCCTGATCCGAAGTTCCAATCGAATGCGGGCGTGCATTTCGGAACGCGATTTGTCTTTGCAAATGGATATATCTATTTCGTGGTTGGTGAGCGTGGGGGGATGATGGAAGTGCAGGATCTCGCAAATCCAAAGGGGAAGATTTTCCGATTGCATGATGATGGACGTGTCCCGAAGGACAATCCCTTCGTCAATACGCCCAATGCGATTCCTGGGATTTGGAGTTATGGCCACCGGAATCCTCAGGGTTTGACCATGGACCCGCGTGATGGCTCGCTGTATGCGACCGAGCATGGTCCGCGTGGGGGGGATGAGTTGAATTTGATCCAACCGGGCAAAAACTACGGGTGGCCTGTGATCACCTATGGAATGAATTACGATGGGACGCCGATGGTTGGCATCACCGCGAAAGAGGGGATGGAGCAGCCCGTGACTTATTGGGTTCCGTCGATCGCGACGTGCGGTTTGGATTTTTACACAGGGGACAAGTTTCCGAAATGGAAGAATGATTTATTGGTCGGAGCTTTGGCACAGCAGGAAGTCCGGCGCTTGCGGATCGATGGTAAGAAGGTGGTCTCGCAGGAGATTATCTTGAAGAACGTGGGTCGCGTGCGCGACGTGACTACCGGGCCGGATGGTTTGATTTATGTCCTGCTCAATGGGCCTGACCGCGTTGTGCGGCTTGTTCCTGCGAAGTGATAGTGGGTTCGGCGTTTCATGAGTTTTGGAGGTCCGATCCATCGGCTTCGGGTTCCACGGTCCGTCTTGCGCTTCTGTTGATTTTCCAACTTCAATGAGACGAAGATTGGGTTGATTGATGAAGGTTGGTCATCAGGGGGGACTTTGTGTGATGGGCTGTGCCCAGTTTGCGGGGACAGTGTTTTTTCCAAAGGAAGTGCGGATGTGTATCATGCACAACTGGATGAATTTTTCGGGCGCTTGCAGACTCCGGGCGAGGAGCAAACTTCGACCGCGTTGCGGGAAAATCAGGCGGTTGCGGGTTCGATTGGGAAGCTTTGCTATCATCGATGGCGGTTGCGTGAGTTGGTTGGCATGATACTCAATCCGAGATTCAGGCGTTTGTGTTTCATCGCTTGTGGAGGAGTGATGGTTGCGGTAGGATCCGCGATATCGAGTGGTCATCGAGACAAGCGACCTCTCTTGCTATCCGGTGGAAATGAGAGTGAGCGTAGCGTTTGAATAGAGCCATGGTATGATAGATAATCCGATCCTTCCGGGTTTCCACCCAGATCCGTCGATTTGCCGGGTTGCGGATGATTACTATCTGGTCAATTCAAGCTTCGAGTGGTTCCCGGGTGTCCCGATCCATCATTCGCGTGATTTGAAGAACTGGCATTTGATCGGGCATATTTTGACGCGTCGGAGTCAGTTGGATTTGCGGGGTGTTGTGGATTCTGGAGGTGTTTGGGCGCCCTCGCTGAGCCATGCGGATGGCAAATTTTGGTTGATTTACACCAACTTGAGAAATCCTGGATTCGGCAGGCCATTCAAAGATATTCAAATTTTCCTAACGACTTCTTTGGATATTCTTGGGCCGTGGAGTGAGCCTATTTCCTTGGATTCGATCGGCTTTGACCCATCGCTTTTTCACGATGAAGACGGGCGGAAATACCTCGTCAATATGGAGTGGGACTTTCGCAAAGGCCGTTGCCGGTTTGCGGGTATTGTTGTGCAGGAATTGGACGCGGCTTGTGGGAAACTGATTGGTGCGCGGAGTAAGATTCTACAGAAAGATAAGTTGATTGAGGGGCCGAACCTTTATAAGCGCGCGGGTTGGTATTATCTGATGCTTGCGGAGGGCGGGACGGGTTGGAATCATGGAGTTGCGATGGCGCGCAGTCGTTCGATTTTAGGTCCGTATGAGTTGGATCCACAGGATTCCGTGCTGACCGCGCGGGATGACTACGGCCATCCATTGCAAAAAGCGGGGCATGGTGAGTTGGTCCAAGCGGTATCCGGCGAATGGTATCTCGCGCATTTGGCTTCCCGTCCGATTGGTTCTGAGCGCCAATGTATTCTTGGGCGTGAGACATGTTTGCAGAGGGTGGATTGGTCGGCCGATGGGTGGCTGCGTTTGAATCCGGCTGGCCATCATCCTCAGGTGCGTGTGTCGGGGCCCATAGGCGCACTTGAGCAGGAGTGGCCGCCCGCGAGGACATCGGATGAATTTATAGATGACAGACTTGATTCAAGTTGGAGTTCATTGCGGGTGCCGATGGACAAGTCTTGGCTCAGTCTCTCTGAAAGGCCTGGGTATTTGCGTTTGGTGGGTCGTGATTCGCTGCATTCCTTGTTTGATCAGAGTTTGATTGCGAAGCGTCTGCAAGATTTTCGGGTAAGCGCGGAAACGTGTGTTGAGTTCGAACCGGTGCATTTCACTCAGTCCGCAGGATTGATCTGTTATTACAACACGCGGATGCACTTCTATCTGCGTGTGACGTATGATGAGGTGGATGGGAAAGTGTTGGGGGTGGTTCTGACCGATCGTGGCAACTATGATGAATGGGCGGGACGCTTGGTGGTAGGTGCTTGGAATCAGGTTTTCCTACGGGCGGAGATTGATCGTTGGGAGTTGCGTTTCTTTGCATCACCGGACCGAATTGCCTGGCAGGCGGTGGGGCCCGTGTGGGATTTTTCGAAATGTTCTGATGACTACGCCGAGGGATTTACGGGTGCGATGATCGGGCTTTGCGCGCAGGATCTCTCAGGCAATCGGCTTCATGCGGATTTTGAGTATTTTGATCTTAGTCCGAGATGATTGGTGGTTTTGCGGATCAAAGTTTCCGGGGGGCGCACTGGTAGATCTTGTTCAGCGCTTGAGATTGTATTGGGGGAAATTCGTCTTGGCGCAGTTTTCGCAAATACCATGAGAGAATTGTGCTTCGCTGTGCTTTTGAATGTAGTTTTCCAAGCGATGCCAGTTTCCGTGTTCGTCGCGGATATTTTTGCAATACGAGCAGGTGGGGAGGATGCCGCGGAGCGTTTTTACTTCTTGGAGAGCTTGTTGGAGAGAGACGATCAGTGCTTCCTTCTCAGTTTCCAGTTGAGTGCGGCGTTTAATTTCGATTTGTGCACGGTTGAGTTCGAGTCGGACTTCGCTGAACTCGTTGAGGATAGAGAGGACGGGCCGGTTCTCCAGATTGCGACCGGATTTTCGATTTTGCCAACTGATGTAGAGGTAGAGGAATGGGAAGGCGAAGAGACTGATGAAAAAGCGACTGACGAAGGTGCCGGCCATGATGTGCAGATAGTCCGGGCTGCCAAAAAATGCGCCGGTGGAGAAAAGAATGACATCCAGCCAAAGCACACCTAACAATGTGAGAAAAGCTCGTAGCCAGAGTTTTACCTTAAACTGAGGTTTTCCGAGAAATTCCCAAGCCATGGCGAGGAAGATCAAATCCGCGAAGGCGGTTAGAATGGATGCCGAGTAGATGCGGAGGCTTTGAGGAGGGAAGTATCCCGGGTTAGGAGACCCTGACCGCTCGATGAGCCAGTGCAGTATTGTCGTCACCAAGGGGACCATCACGGAAACGCCGATGATGGATGAAATGACAATTCGAGTGGCGTGTGGCCCATCGAATACATAGACCACGAAGGCACCGAGCAGCAGTGCTGTGTAGAAGACGGTGGAGCCAACCATGAGCGACATGCCTAGGAGTTCCACCTTGGTCCCGGCGTCGGTGACCCAAGCCATGAGGACGGTTAGGCTGCCGATGAGAGCATAGAAATGCGCGAGTCCTAGCTTGTGGCGGAGCGAGTGGGAGAAGAGCACGAGAAAATAAACTGCGATCGCTCCGGCCACGAGGATCAGCAGTTCATCGTTCATCGGCGTTTATAGAATTGGGGAAACGTGCTTCATCTCTCGATAGATTAGATCCTATGCTGTTACGGCGCTGCGATCGTCGTTGAGGCCGGATTTCTCGATGAAGTAATCATATCCGCCGGTGTAGCGCGTGACGGTGCCATTGTTCACGTGGAGTGTCGTTTCCGCGAGAGTGCGGATGAAGTGAACGTCGTGGGAAATGAATACGAGTGTTCCCTCGTAGTTTTTGAGGGCTTGGACGAGCGAGTCGATCGATAGAATGTCCAAGTGAGTGGTCGGCTCGTCCATGAGGAGGAGGTTCGGTGGATCGACGAGGAATTTCACCAAATTAAGACGAGATTTTTCGCCACCGGAGAGGACGCCGCAGCGTTTTTCGACGTCGGTGCGGCGGAAAAGGAAAGATCCAAGGATCGAGCGTGCCTCCTCCTCGCGGAGAGTTGTGCAAGCGCCCATGACCTCTTCGAGGACCGTGTTATTCTCGTTGAGTGACTCTGCGCGGTGTTGGGAATAGTAGCCGATCTTGGTTGCGTAGCCTGGCTCGCGCTTGCCGCCGTCGATCGGGAGGACGCCTGCGAGGATTTTGAGGAGAGTTGATTTACCCGCTCCGTTAGGGCCGACGAGCACCATGCGGTCGCCGCGCTCGATGGTGAGGTCGAGGTCTTTGTAAATCCGCTTTTCGCCGTAGGCTTGGCAGACTTTTTGGAGTTCGATGACTTTTTGGTTCGAGCGTGGAGGTTGTGGGAAATTGAATTTAAAGGGCTTGCGAGGCGTGCGCGGTTTTTCGATTCGGACGAGTTTTTCGAGCGTTTTGATGCGTGACTGGACTTGTGCGGCCTTGGACCCGACTTGGCGGAAGCGGTCGATGAACTCTTGGACGTGTTCGATTTCCTTCTGCTGGTTCCGGTAGGCTTGGACGTTTTGCTCGTAGCGTTTTTCGCGTTGGTCGAGGTATGCGCTGTAGTTTCCGGTGTAAGAATTGAGGAGAGCGGCGTCTGGGTCGATCTCGATGACCGTTTCGATGATCGAGTCCATAAAATCGCGGTCATGAGAGATCATGAGGATCGCGCCCGAGTAATTCAGGAGATAGCGTTGGAGCCAGAGGAGAGAGAGGAGGTCGAGGTGGTTGGTTGGCTCGTCGAGCATGAGCAGGTCAGGCTCCATGACGAGGAGGCGTGCGAGATGGGCGCGCATGACCCAGCCGCCGGAGTATTCGCGGGCGGGTTTGTGGAAGTCATCGGTTTTAAAGCCGAGGCCGTGGAGGATTTTTTTTGCCTTGGGCTCGAGTTGGTATCCGTTGAGAGCGGTGAACTGGTCTTGTGCGTTGGCAAAGTCCGGGTGTGAGAGGTCGCCGGTGGCCTCATGTTCGCGGATGGTGCGGAGGAGTCCGATCATTTCCGGGGTGATTCCCATGGCGATTTCGATGATGGTTTCGTCGGTCGGTTCGCCAGCTTCTTGGGGGAGGTATCCGACGACGGCGTATTCGTCGCGTTCGATGGAGCCTTCATCGGGACTATCCTCGTCGAGGATCATGCGGAAGAGAGTGGACTTGCCGGCGCCGTTCGGGCCGACGAGGGCGACGCGTTCGCCCCAGTTGATGGACATTTCGGCTTCGCGAAGGAGCGTGCGGCCGCCGAGAGTTTTGGAGATTTTGTGGATGGTGAGCACGGAGGTGGTGTAGATGAGGAAGGGGCGGTGGGCAAGGATTTCGGCAGAGATTGGGATTGTTGGGAGTTTGGCAGCTATTGACCTTGACGAAGGAGGGGGTGGGCGGGCTTTATGTTCCGAGATTTCAAACTGCATGCGCTTCCCCAATCACCCATCCATTTCCATGCCACGCGGCGTGGGCCAATTTGCTGCTCTCACTTCACTGGCAGTGATTTCTGTCGTTGGCAGCCTGCATGCGCAGGATTTCGAGGGGAAAAATATCGCTGAGTTGGCGGTTCGTTATCGTGGTGCAAAGACGGTGGATGAGGCGCGTTTGCGGAATTTAATGGCCTCCAAGTCTGGGACGGTCTATCGCTCTGAGAGCTTGGATAATGACATCAAGGCACTCTACGAGTCAGGATTGGTGGATGATGTTCGATTTTTAGCGGAGCCTGTGGGAGATGGAGTCCGCTTGATTGCGGAAGTGACGACGCGGCCTGCGTTGGGGGGAGTGGGTTTCGTGGGAAATTCGATTTTCTCGGATCAGAAACTCAATAAAGAGTCGAAGATGAAGGCGGGCGGGGCTTTGAGCGACGAGCAGATTCTTGAGGCGCGGCGGAATATTGAGAAATACTATCAGGGATACGGCTATCCGGATGTGACTGTGACGCACCGCACGC
>JBEGOB010000050.1:0-20811 GCA_041182265.1 Verrucomicrobiota bacterium
TACGCGCGTTGCTGAATGAGCTTCATCTAAAGGATTGCGAGCCATCACCGGAAACCGCGACCGGTTTTCCACACACAATTCCACATAAGTTGACTCGGAAACCCGAGTCGATGACTGGGCATTTGTCTGGTTTGTTGTTTTGTCTGTGTTGTGGGATTTTGATCCGTGACATCGGCCTTTATCGGAGATCCTTCAGGAAACTCAGGGGTATTTTGTCGCGGATTTTGGGGTGAATTTGCCCCCTATATCCTTTGTTTGGATGGGCAGCATGGCGTATTTCACGTCCTGACTGCCTTTAGGTTGCATTCTTCAGAATCTGGCAGCGCGGTGCCGGTTTTCCAGATCCGAATTTCCATACGTTTACTTGGCGAGATAGGCTGGCATCAGGGACGCCTTGCCAATGATGCTGAATCGCGGAGGACACCCCGCGCCTGGTCAACCACCCGCTTGCCCCGGCGTAGACACAGGTAGACGCGCCTGCTGTCCAGCAGATGCCTTGGGGAGGTCCTTGATGAGGATGCGATGGCCGCTCCGCGATGTTCCTTTTCGGGTTGATACCGCCGCCACAGTGACGAACGCCGCCGTCAGCATGCATTGAGGAGGCGTTTAATCGAGTGAAAGTTAGACCAGTCGTCCTCTGAAATGAAGCGACTCTGTCCTGTGAACACAGGATGGACGGCACGGATAGGCTTCATCATACTCTGGTTTCATGTGCTCCGTAACCGCCCGTTTTATTCGCTGGAAATCTCCTCGTGGTTCGAGCGCATTCAGCCTGAAACCTAAAATCCATTCTCTGAACAGACAGTTGAAAAATCAGAAGACGAGTGAGCACCCGTTCCGGACCCATCCGTCCGCCCGGAGTCGCAGCTACAAAGGATTCGCCCTCGTAGTGACGCTCAGCCTGATGATCCTGCTCACGGTCATCGCCGTGGGCTTGCTGTCGTTGTCCAGTATCTCACTGCGGGCATCTGCCCAAGGTCAGGCGGTGGCGGTGGCGCAGGCGAACGCCCGCTTGGCCGTCATGTTCGCCATCGGCGACTTGCAGAAATCTCTCGGTCCTGATCAGCGGATCACCGCAGCGGCGGAAATCCTGCCTGCGGCCAAGGTTGCCAGTCCGGGCCGCGCCCACTGGACCGGCGTCTGGGACACCCGCACATTCAGCCCCGCCAACCCAAGCACCAAGGCGTTCATACGCTGGCTGGTTTCGGATAGTCCCTTCGTTGGTGCCGATGCCACCGCAGCTGCCGCCACGACGGATGTGCAGGTTTTTTCGGGGAAGGATGCCGCGACCTCGGTGAAAGTCCCCAAAGTGACAACCGATTCCGGATCCTATGCCTATTGGGTCGAAGACCTCGGCCTGAAAGCCGATCTAGGTTGGAGCGAGGGTAAATTTACGAACGACGTACGAAAGCAATCCGCGCGTCTCAGTGCGGCACCTGGCCCGGACCATGGCAGTTTCGGCGGACTATTTTCAGAAAAAACCAATTATCCCGTCACGAAAACGGATGGGAATCCCTGGCTCGACAAGCTCGACAAGGCGCTCAGTGCGGCCGACATGCCTTTGGTGATGGGTGAAACTGCCAATCAGAGCACTTGGCTCCGCGATGGCCGCCACGATATGACCCTCGGCAGCCGGGGCGTCCTAGCCGATTCGAAAAAAGGCGGTCTCCGCCGCGACCTCAGCCTCGCCTTCGAAATGGACGGTGACGCGGAGGCTGAGAATGCGACCCAATTCAACAAGCAAGCAGGCGAGTTCGTTGGAAATGGCGATGCGCTCAGCGCCGCGCAGAAGCCCGCTGGTCTGCCGGTGAACGAGCGCTTCCTCTGGCGCGACTCTATGGCTACGCCCTCCGGTTCCGGCACACCGTTCGCGGGTAGCATCCCGCTTGGGAAAAGTATTCTACGCGGGCCAAACTGGTGGGCGCTGCGTGACTACGCGAATCTCTACAAGCGACTCTCCGGCAGCGGCGGCGACTACATGATGCCGGCCCGCGCCTATTTTCCAAATCGAAGCACCGAGGGGAGTCCCATCAGTGATTACTACAGCCCGAATGGCGCGGAAAACTGGGATCTGGAAACCAGCCCCACCACCAATAGATACCTTTACCGGCCTGCGAGGGCCAACTACGCCCCCGTCAATCTTGGGACATCAATTCTGGTCAGTATGCTGGCAAAGAATGTGACTGGTAGCGCGCCCAATCAAAGAGCCGATCTCGCCGTCGGTGTGGATCCTTTGTTTTACTTTTGGAATCCCTACAACCGGAAAATCAAATGCGAAAACCTCGCGGTGACTCTCGGTGCGGCTTTTCCGGGCAGGGTTGCGTTCGATGTCACAACGACCGGAAACGTCAAGACATCTTACGATCAGCCCTTGGCAGTGCTGCTGAAAAACAACGTCACCTCGATAAGCGGTAACAAACTCATCTTCCTGATCAAAGGTCCGCTGTTCATCGAGCCGGGAGAGGTGGTGATTGCCTCGCCGGTTGCCGCACCGTCCGGCGGCGTGGGTAGCGGCGAGACTGTTCTCGGCTATGCCACCGACAATAACAGCGGCATCATCATGACCAAGATCAACGACGGCAGTCCGTTGAATGTTCGACTGGATGACCGGGTGGCGTTCACTTTTCTGCATAGTCGCAATGGCCAAGGAGGAGATGGGGGGAGGCACGAGATGGATACGAGCCTGCCCAAAGGGACAGCGATCACCCCAACATCGCTCGCGGCCGACATGACCTTGTTAGGAGAGCAAACCCAGTATGTCCGCCTGTCCATGTGGCAAGCTAGAAACGCAGCCATTGGGGACGAATACGTGACTCCTGGAGCCGATCCCGATAGTAAATCGAAGGTTCGCAGCGAGACGGTGAGCGCGTTGGTCAACACGAAGGTAATCTACGGTGCCCATAGCCTGCTGATCAAGCCTGCCAGCCCGGCCGCACTGGGAGGAACCCGGAGACCCTCCGAAATGTTCGCCCGCTTCAATCCGGCGCCCTCGCTCATGAGCTGGGACTACTATAACCGCTGTTTACCTAACCAGATCTATCGACACGTTACGGCCAGCAGCACTTTTGCGGTATTGAATGACAGTGGCATCGACTTTTCCGGAGCGGCGAGGAACACGTTCTGGGGATTGAGCTATCAGAGCAGCGGATCGATTGCGGTGCCCATTTCGAACATTCCCTCGAGCCCTCTCTTCTCTCTCGCCGCATTTTCAGATGCCAATCTTTCGATCCTAGGCACGGATCCATTTCAAGCGGTGGGAAACTCATGGTCGAGTCCCTTGATCCCACCGAGTTCGGCTTACGGACAGGTCAAACAAAAAAATAGTGGGGATAACGTGGCACAGGATTTTTCCTGGTTGATGAACGACGCACTGTTTGACCGTTACTACCTGTCCGGCATCGCGCCGGCCTTCACCATTGGCGGCGGCGGATATTCGGCGACCGGGAGCCTCACCGACACGCTGACCCAGTTCTTCTCCGACGATCACGTCTCCGCTCAGGCCAGCCCGGTCATGCGCCCGCACCTCCCGCCGGGCAAGACCGCTGCCGCCATCACTAAGGAATTGGGGGAGAACGACGGCTACAAAAAGATGGCGGCCTACAGTTTCATCAACGGAGCCTTCAACGTGAATTCCCTATCGGTCGCCGCATGGACCGCCTTTCTGCGGGCCAATCGTAACTTGGCGGTGGACTATGCGCAAAACGGCGGTTCGGACGGAAGTTCCGGCAGCCCGTTTCCATCGAGCGACTCACCTGTGAAACCCGCCGGAGCCAAACCGCATTGGTCCGGCTTATCCCGCCTGAGCGACGCACAAGTCAGCGCCCTCGCCACGAGGATTGTGGCTCAGGTGAAACTTCGCGGGCCCTTCATGAGCCTCTCGGATTTTATCAATCATAAGATGGGTCCGGTCGATGCGGCCCAGTCCTATACCGGAGCCCTGCAAGCGGCCCTTGATCTGGAAGCCGCGGCAGGCAGCGGGATCAATGCAGCATCCCGGGCGGCGGCCGGTGGTACCGCTCCGACCGGATATACGGTCGATGCTTTCAATGGCTCTCCCGTTCTCGGCTCTGGCACCACGGTCACCACGGGCATCCCCGGGGACATCACCCAAGCGGATTTATTGCTCCCGCTCGCCCCACGTCTGGCTGCCCGCTCCGACAGCTTCCGCATCCGCGGCTACGGCGAGGCACGCTCCAAGAATGGCACGCAAATCCTCGCGCGGGCCACCTGCGAGGCGGTGGTGCAGCGCTTCCCGGAATATCTGGATCCCATCACGGATGCAGCTAACAATGAACCGTGGGACGAAGCATCCCCCTCCGGTAGCACACTCAACGCCATCAACCAAAAATTCGGCCGCCGATTCAAACTCACCCATTTTCGCTGGTTGAGCCCGAGTGAAGTTTAATCCCCATCTCCCGATGAAAAATCAATCACTCCTGCGGCTGCTTTTTGCCCTTTTTTCCTTCGCCCTCTCGGTCGCACTGCAAGCGAAGGATGAGAGCACCGGTCATTCGGGATCGATCCAATTCTCTTGTGCCGTCTGGGAAAAGCCGCCCTACCCGGAACTTTTCTATCATCATGGCGGCGAATACCTACCCATCGAAATATCCGTGGGCCAGCGCTCAAATGCCTATCCACTCAAAGGCCTTGAAGCCTTTGAATTGTTCATCCGCAGAGAGATGGCTGCGGGTGCGGTGGATTCCAATGCGGCTGCGGAATACGAGCGGGTCGGGACAGCACCGCTGCTGCCTAACGCCAAACGGATGCTCTTCTTGATCGCCGCAAAGGAAGATTCTAACGGCCTTCCCCTGCGGGTTCTAGGCCTCGACGACTCATTGGAAATTTTTCCCGCCGGCTCCTATCGATTCTTCAACCAGACGCCGGATCTACTGCGGATCGAGTTCGGTGGAGCGACTCACGATCTGCCGCAGGGCGCATGGAAAGTGGTGACTCCCGAACTCCCGGAGGCTGGCGGGTTTCTACCTGCAATCATCAAGAACGAACAAGGCAGCATCCTCCTCGAAAACCGGTTTTTAGCACAACGCACGGGCCGCGAACTGGTCATCATCGGCCCGCCTGCCGAGGGCCGAACCGAGATTGCAATCCAGTTTCTATCCGAGATCATTCCTGCCAGTCCGCAATCCGCGCAGAAACCGGTCCGTAACAAGTAAAGTGTAACAATCACGCATGACAACCCGAAGATATTTCCAGTTTCTATCCACCGCCTGCCTTCTTCTCATGTTGGCATCCCCCCTGACTTTGCACGCCCAATCCGCCGCTGCAAAACCCACCGTGGAGTTCTGCTGTGTGGTCTGGGAGTCGCTCCCCATCACTGCGGTTTTCTATCGGGATGGCAAAAACTACCTGCCGCTGGAATTCTTTCCAGGCAACCGCTCGCAGCTCTATCCATTGAAGGATGGAAATGCTTTGGAACTGTTTGAAAAGGTCACAGCCGTAGATGGAACAATCACCTACAGGCTGGTGGGTAAGGCACCTCTCGTTGCGGGTGCCCGGCGGATATTGTTTCTCGTCGATCCTGTGGCGAATGCCAAAGGATTGCCGCTCAGGCTCTACGGTGTGAATGATGCGCTGGACGTCTTCCCGCCCGGCACCATCCGCTTTTTCAATTTTTCCACCGCCGAGCTACAGGTCAAATTCGCCGAGCAAGTCAGCAAGTTACCCGCAGGCGGGATGAGTCTCGTCAAATCAAACGTCTCGGAAAATGGCGGGTTCATCCCCTTCCTGATCGGCACCCCCAAAGGCGAGGTTGTTTTTGAAACCCGCCTGTTCAGCCAGCCTACCGGGCGAGACATGGTCTTCATCGGTGCCCCTGCCCAGCCGGGCGGACGAGTTCCGGTCAAAGTCCTGCCACAGCTCATCGCACCCGAGCCACCGAAGCCCGCAGAACCGCACTCATCCTCATCTCCGTGACAAATACGTCGCCGTCACCCTTGCTGGAGGAGGCCGCTGATCGAGTCGAAGTGCATCGGTCGTCCTCCAAAATGCAGCCACTCTATCCTGTGAACACAGGATGGACGGCACTGGCAATCTTCACCAAGCTCTAGCACTATGTGGTTCCTAACCGCCCGTTTCATTCGCTGGAAATCTCCTCGTGGTTCGGGCGCATTCAGTCTACAACGCAAAATCCATTCTCTGAACAGACAGTTGAAAAATCAGAAGGCGAGCGAGCACCCGATCCGGACCCATCAGTCCGCCCGGAATCGCAGCCACAGAGGATTCGCCCTCGTGGTGACGCATAGCCTGATGATCCTGCTCGCGGCTCCCGTGCCGATACTTCACACTCGGGAAATTTGCATTGATGACGGTTTCAAACTGGCAGTTGTCCAACCACCGCTAGGTCCTCTCGGCCCACTTGCTGCAAGAATTTCCACCGAATCCCATCAAGAGCCACTGTGGATTTCCGCTAATTTTTAAAGACCTGTTTCTTACTTTGATGAAACCTATCCCAAGCTCCGTCGCCTTGCCTTTACTCCTTTCGCTTTTTGCAAGCGAATGCCCTGCCCTCGACACGAACGCGAACGGTATGAGTGACGTCTGGGAGCAGCGCTTCAAAGCCAGCGTGTTCCAAGCGCCTGACGACAGTGACGGCGATGGTTTCTCGAACTTGAATGAATCGATCGCCGGCACGGATCCGCTCGACTCCACGTCCAAGCCCAATCTAGCAGCCGCCTTTTTTCGCACGAATCCCGATGAATTCCAACTTTCCTTCAAAACACTCAGCGGAAAACTCTACCGCATCGAGCAGTCGGAAAATTTATCGACATTCACAGCGCTCAACTCGGGATGGTTAGGTGACGATGAAGATCGCGAGCTCACACTCTCTAAGAGCGGCGCGTTTGCCACACTAAGCCCGGTGCGAGCGGAATTCTGGAAAAATGTTGAGACAGGCTCCATCAGCGGACTCACGGACCTGCCGTCATTTCCCCTCTCCCCTGACGGCGTCACCCATTTGCCAACTCCGGAGGCACCCGAGTTCGTGGCGACCGGCTACGGCGCGCGCATCGTAATTTCGATCAAGGCTCCGGAATCGGGAAACTATCGGTTTTATGTAAGTTCGGGAGGACCTGCCGAACTCCACTTCGGAAGTGCGTCACCCGGGGAGAAGATCGCCGGGGTCCTGCCTGCGCAGACGGGTCTCGGTGCCGCAGAATGGCAGACCTATCCGAACCAGCGGTCCGCGGAAGTCGCAATGATGGCCGGGCAGAAATACGATCTGGAATTGCGTTATGTCGCAACGGTTCCTTCACAGCACGCCCAGCTCGGCTGGTCCGGGCCTGGCCTGAGTGGCGTCGAGCCATTGAATCGCGATGACCTGTTCATCGATTCCACGCCAGCAGGATCTGAAAAGGAAACCAACTTCTACCGCTTGGCCGTCGCGGATCAGGATCAGGACGGTGACGGCATCTCAGATTGGGAGGAAATCGCTCTCGCCAAATTTCATCCAGTTCTCTTTTTCGATTCCGAAACCACCGCCGGCACCGCCGATGCCACTGTCTTAGCTTCTCTCCTGATGCAGTCTCAAGGCAAGCCGGTGATCGCACTTTACGGGACAGACGCCGCAGCTTTTGAAAGCAACGTTCCCAACACCACGCCCGACAACGCGAAGATCACCATCACTCGCAGCGGAACCCTTGAACCCATCGTTGTAAAACTCTGCGTCGCCCCACTCACGGCGACTGGCAGCACTGCCACCGTTTGCGATGGAAACTGCTGCATGCTCATCGGCAGCGCGGGAGATGAAAAAGCTGAAACCGCCGACTACACACTTGTCGATCAGGACGGCAACACCATCACCGACACCGTGAATTTCGAGTTCGGAGAGAAGACCAAGATCCTCACCCTCACGGCTGTTAGTGACTCCATCAACGAGTATCCGGAAACCGTCAATCTCGCCGTCGATACCTCCACCGATTATGATATCTCCACCGTTCAGAACAGTGCATCTATCCAGCTCTTTGACCTCCCCGATCACCCGGATAACAACGTGGTATTCACCGGCACCTTCAGCCAAGATGGACGTGCCGTAGGCGCCACCAAAGGCTCTGGATACACCACCGCGCTCATCAATGGCCCTCGCACAAAAATCTATTTTTGGAACGAGTTCTCCAATTTGACATCCCCTCAGCAGGACTCCCATATCCATAAAACTGGATCAGGCAAGACCCCGGGAGATATCATCTATGCCATCACCGAGACGCCTGGCGACGATGAGTCAGCTCCCCTCAACGGCCCGCTGACCCAATACCCATGGGACCTCACCACCTCGTCCGGAGCCATCCCCACCGCCGGCGGCAGCCCCTCCAAGCAGACCATCATCGATTCCCTCTTCGGTCAGAATTCCGAAACGCCTCTCTATCTGAATGTCCACACCGTCAATAACCCGGGTGGCGAAATTTGGGCCTTCCTCACCCCCTCAGTCGGATCCAGCACAGATCCCGGTGACGCAGCTCCCGCCGCCGCTCCAGGATCCGCGGGCTATCCGCAACTCACCGGCGAACTGCTTGAGGTCGAGGTGCGCCGTTTCCTCAACCAAGCCACCTTTGGAGCCACCGATGAAAACGTCGCCGCCCTGCTGGACAAGATCAACACCGCGCGCCTCACCAACCTAAGCTATCATCGCCACCAGGCGTTCTCCGAATGGATCGATGAGCAGATAAATCCACAGACCACCCCGCAGACATTCCTGCTGGACTTCGCGATCGCCAGCCACTTCCAGCACCTGAAAGTCTCCGGGATCTATGATCCGGCTCGCAACCCAAGCGACGGATCAAGACCCACGCCAGCCATTCCAACACCGTGGCCTTCGATCAATCGAAGCAACCCGATTCCGGAACATTGGTATCTGAATGCGAACTACCCGTTTACCCATCAAAATGAAAGTTTATCCGAGTTTAACCCCTTCAATTTGAATCACTTGGGTCCCGAGGATGTGCTGTGCGCCGACTGGCAGCTCAAACTCAACGGCCGCGACCAGTTACGCCATAAAATGGGCTTCGCCCTCCAGCAGATCGTCGTCACGAGTGATGTGGACATTTTCATCAGGGAAAACCAATACGGCTCCGCCAACTACCGGGACATGTTGAACAATCACGCGTTCGACCACTATCGCGATGTTCTTGGATTCGTGAACTGGAGTCCCATCATGGGGCACTGGTTATCCAGCATCAAAAACCAGATGGCCATCGATTTCGACAAAGACGGTATCTTCGACTCCTACCCCGACGAGAACCTCGCTCGCGAAAACATGCAGCTCTTCTCGATCGGGCTGTTCGACATGTGGAGCGACGGCACGCTCAAGCTCAATTCTAATGGACTTCCAAAACCCACCTACACCAATGCCGACATCCAGGAGTTCGCTAAAATCCTCACCGGCCAAGGTGTGAGCCTTTTCGCGGGAACGGCTACGAATCCCACCTGGGGCGGCGTGCCGTATTCCTCCACCAACAACAACTTCTTCGCCAGTCACACCACCCGTGGACTTCGCAGCAGAGTGATGCTTTACCCCATGAAAATGTTCGGTGCCTACCACAGCGCCGGCCCCAAGACCTTCGCCGGCACCACGATTGACAACACCGCGATCACCAACGCCGACTCGCTCGGCGTGGCGGATGTCGAGCGCGCGATGGACTGGCTGGCGGGCAAGCCCGGTGACAACCAGCCGGACTTCGACATGGTGCGCAGTCACGTCAGCACCCCGGCATTCATCACCAAGAGGCTCATCCAGCGCTTCACCACCTCAAATCCATCCAAAGACTACCTCCACCGGGCCGCCACGGTCTTCAAGAATTCGGAAGGTGACCTGGGCCTCACGCTCAAACAGATCCTGCTCGACCCCGAGGCGCGCAACCTTGACCTGAACGAAACCGTCTTCGGAATGAAGAAGTCTCCGCTTGAGACCTATCTGCAAATGGTCCGCACCTTGGGTGGTCACACCTATTTCCCATTGGTGCAGCCGGGAGCTGCGGAAACTCCTTACAGTTCCCTAGCCGTGAATTACGCCAACCCGGATTTCTATCTCACCAACTTCGGCTACCCCGCCGCCCAGATCGCCGCGCAAGAGCGCAACGTGCGATTCAGGAACACCTATACCACCACTGGAACCGGCGCGTCCGGACTGCAAATGGATCCCGCTTATCAGCAAACGGTCTTCAACTTCTATCTGCCGGAATATGCGAAGGGGGGTGCCATCAGCGATGCCGGGCTCGTCACGCCTGAATTGCAGCTTGCCACCGAGCCGGACATCATCCGCAACATCAACTATTTCCAAGCGCTCATTTACACATCGAACGGTCAGGCCGGCATGTTCCTCGGAGAAAGGGAAAACGACCAGAAAATCCTTTTCGGCAATCCGACAGGCGTTGCGGACTTCGACCATCTCCGACTTCCGCTCCAAGCCCTCGCCGACGACTTCTATCCAAACTCGGCGACGGCGACGGGCGGACGCACCAGCGAGTCCATCGCGGATGAGGCATTACTCAACGCGCTCGACCAACGACTGACCAATGGACTGCTGAAACTTCGCTACCCCTACGACGCCACCGACGATGACGATCCTGCCACCGATGGTGTGGATGATCGATTGAAAAACCCACGTGAAATCATCATCGACGCGATCACTGCCGGTTATAGCGATGCCCTCGATGGTTCCAATGACGCTTCCGATCAACTCAACAAGTTCAGGGATGCCCTCTACCTGTTGACACTCACCTCCGAATTCCAAATCAGAAAATAACCCATGTCCAGGAACCTGAACTCCATTTCACGCCGCCAGTTCATCAAGGCGGGCACCTGCGGGGCCATGTCCATCGGCCCTCTCGTCAACACCATCGCCCAGCTTTCCCTCATCAATTCCGCGGCCGCCGCCACCGGCTCTCCGGCCTATGATCCCAGCGACTACAAGGCACTGGTCTGCATCTTCCTCAGCGGCGGATGCGATGCGAACAACATCCTGATTCCCCGTGGCAGCAACCCCTACGCCAGCGCCTATGCGACGGATCGCGCGGCGGTTGCCATCGGGAACGGAATCGCCCATCCCACCTACAATCCCTCGGGCGCGGATCTGACGATACCCATCACGGTCCCCGGGCAGAGTCAGTTCGGACTTCACCCGTCTCTCGTCAACATCGCCTCGATGTTCTCCGCCAACGAGGCGGCGTTCATCACCAACGTCGGCACCCTGGCAGAGCCCACCACTCAGAGTTCCTATGGCAGCGCCAACCTACCCAAGCAGCTTTTTTCCCACTCCGACCAAGTCACCGAATGGATGTCCTCCATCGCCGACCGACCCTACACTTCCGGTTGGGGAGCCCGCGTCGCGGACCTTTACAACGATACATGGAACGAATTCAGCCAAACCTCTATGCTCATCACCGCCTCTGGCAGCAACCGGTTCCTAGGTGGCGGCCAAAACAGCCAATACGCGGTCAGCTCGACGGGCGCAATCACTCTGGCCGGCTTCGGCACCAATTATGCAACTGCCAAGAATCCCGACGGGTCCTATACATCGACGGCGACAGGGGAACGCTTCAAGGCCTTCGAGCGCATCATGCAATACAGCCAGGCTCATGTCATCGAGGACGGCTACAACCAGGTCATCCGCAGCGCCCGCAAGAACGAGGCACTCATCAATGAAGCCATGGCCAAGGAAAAAGCCCTCGGCATTGACTTCGATGCCATCTGGACCAGCTTCGGTGCCACCGGCGGGATCGCCGACGAACTCAAGGCCGTCGCTCGCCTGATCGCTGGCCGATCAAGCCTCGGAAACAATCGCCAGATCTTCTTCGTGCAAATGGGGGGCTACGACAACCATGCATCCATCAACACCTCTCTGCCCGGACTTCTATCAAGCTTGGACAAGGCCGTGGGCGCGTTCAACCAAGCGCTGAAGGAACTCGCTCTCAAGGATAGCAATTTCTCCTATGACAAGGTGACGACCTTCCAAGCATCCGATTTCAACCGCACCTGGATTCCTAACAAGACCGACGTTTTATCCGCCGGCACCGACCACGCCTGGGGCACCCACACCTTCGCCTTCGGAGGCGCGGTCAATGGCGGCAATTTCTATGGCAGCTACCCCGAACTTGGCATCGGAAGCTCCAGCGACGTCCCCTCTGGTGCCCGCGGCCGCTGGATCCCCACCACCTCCGTGGATCAACTCTCCGCCAAACTTGCCAACTGGTTCGGCGTGCCCGTCGGCAGCAGTCAGATGCAAACCATTTTCCCGAATCTCTATCGATTCGACGATCCATTCGGCCCGGGATCCAAGCTCGGTTTCATCTAACATGAGAAATTTTCCCTGCAGCACGAAACATCGCGGGCTCATCCTCGCGGCCGTCCTCGCGTCACTCGTTCTGGCTTTTTTTACATGGTTTAAACCCGTCAAGATTACCAAGGAGGTCCCACCAACTCCCAAGCCTAAAGGCGGGCCGGTGACGCTTCGAAACAGCAGCTCGCCATCATCGACTCAGTCCGCAGACATTCCCGACCCGAACGACCCGCGCCTGACCCGCCTGCCCGATGGCCGTGTGTTCTACAATCCGTCCGTCGAGGCCAGTCGCATGATCACCCCCTTGATCACGCCTGAGGAATCGCTTGATGTGATTTCACAGATCATGGGCCACTATCGCTATGCCTATCAGGAAAACCCGGTTGGAGAGAACTCCGAGATCACCGACCGACTGCTCGGCAATAACCCCAAGAAGATCGTCTTCATCGCGCCAGACTGCAAGGCGCTCCGGGGCGGCAATCTCGTAGATCCATGGGGCACACCGCTGTTTTTCCACGCGCTCTCCGCCGAACAGATGGACGTCGTATCCGCCGGATCTGACCGCGAATTCTGGACCGATGACGATCTCACCACCGGCGACGGGTTAAGCGGCGATCTATAACTGGACCTAGCTCCCGGGGTTGTTGCCGATTTCCAGCAATCCGAGCCTCTTGACCCTAGAAACCGCGAATGGACACGAATAAGGCTCTAAAAATGAGACAGTTGTAAAATTTGTGTCATTCATCAAGAGGGTGAAATTGTTGAGATATAGAACTCTTTGAAAATTAGCGTTCATTCGCGTTTATTCGCGGTTTCAACTTCCCATTTAGGATGATCGCTGGGACAGGAGTTTGGGAGTGGGGGGCAGACAATATAGGGCCACCGACTCACCAGTCGGCAGCCCCATTTTAACCCGGGAGAAAATCCAATAACTTCCGGGAAAATTTTGTGTTTCGGTGGCCTGCAGCGGACGAAGGACGAGTGCTGGGTCGCTCCGGACTATGATTTTCGACTCATGCGCCGGTTCACTTTAGGAAAGCTTCTCTGCCTTTGAGGCCTCAGCGGTAGCGGCGGCGGCGTAGCAGCACGAGTGTGCCGAGACCACCCAGCAGCGCGGCGACGTTCGGCTCGGGGACGACCGTGTAGTTGAGGTAGATGTCGTTGCCGTCCTGGTAGAGGCTGAAGGTATTGCCGCTGTTGGAGGTGTTGAAATCACCACCCGAGCCGTCGAGCCAGTTGGCGGAGTTGATGGAGAGGTTTGCGAAGTTCGTGGTGCTACCCGCCACGTCATAAACCAGCCAACCGGACGTGCCGATGCGACTGGTATTCCAGAAGGTGTCCGTCCAATCGACCGCGCTGCCGGCGAAGTTGAAAACCATGTTAAGCGTTGTTGCTCCGCTAAAGTCGAGGGTGCCACCGACGTTGATTCCGTCGAAATCCGTGCCGCGGAGGCCGAGGCTATTGGAGCCCAACTCCCAAGTGACAGAAGAACCATTGGCGTAGCTGAGATTGCTGCCGAAGGACTGAATGCCAGGCGAGTTGCCTGGGGTGTGGATGCCTGAGATGGTGGTGTTTCCCGTGATGGTGCCAGTGCCGCTGACGGTGGTGCTGGAGTTGGTGCTCAGGATGCCGGTCAGCGTGCCGTTGACGACCAAGGCACCGCCGGTGGCGGATACTCCGGCGGTGGAGGTGAGATTTGCACCGCTGCCGATGGTGAAGTTGCCGCTGCTGGAGGTGACTGCGCCTGTGACAGTGCCCAAGCCGTTCCATTGACCGCCAGTCACCCCGAGTGTGCCGGCGATGCTTCCTGCGGATTTATTGATGATCCCGCCGCCGGTCAGGGTGGCGTTGCCATTGACCGTGCCGCTGCCGGACAGAGTGCCTGCAGTGCCGATGCCCACGGTGCTGCTGGCATGGGTGGAGCCGTTCAGTTGCAGGATGCCGTCACTGACGGTGGTCGCGCCAGTGGAGGTGTTGGCGGCGGAGAGCTGCCATGTGCTTGCTCCAGTTTTGATGAGCGAGACAGCGGCGGCGGTGTTGTCTTTGATGACGCCTTGGATTTCGTTAGCTGACCCGGTGTAGCTGCCGCCAAGGGTCAGCACACGGGCTGTCGTGGCGGCGGCGGTTGCCTGTGCGATGAAATTGGCGTTGGTGAACGTGAGTTTGCCAGAGGCGCTGTTGTTAAGAATGGTCGCTCCGCTCGTGTTGGCTGCGTTATTGCCGACTTGGATTTGCCGGTTGGTAGAGCTGTCCGTGGTGCCAATGTATTCAAGGGTGGCGGTGGCAGTATTGCCCAGACGGATCGAGGCAGTGCCTGCTCCGGTGCTGCTGGCGGTTCCGGTATTCGCCAGCTTTGTGACTTGGATGGTCCCGGCATCCACGAGGACTTGGCCGGTGAAGGTGTTGATTGTATTGCTGAGCGTCAGGGTGCCGACGCCCTGCTTGGTGAGGGCGAGGGTGTTCTCATTCGTGCCCGCGCCGCCGAGGGTGCCGTCGAAGGTGTTGCTGCTGGCAATGTTCAGAGTGAGCGCTGAGAGTGCGGCATTCCCACCCACCACCGATCCACCCGAGCCGGTCGTCGTCAGAGCGGTGAGGGTTTGACCCGCCGGCGTCGTGCCGCCGAGGACCAGTTTGCCGGTGGTGCCGGTGCCGCCCAGAACAACAGCGCCTGCGACTGCCAGACGATTTGCGGCTCCATCCAGGGCCAGCGTGCCGTTTTGAATCGTGGTCGTGCCGGTGTAGGTGTTGGTGTTGGTGAGTGTCAGGGTGCCGTTGCCGGTCTTGGTGAGAGCGAAGGCGCCGGTGATGGGCCGATCTATCGTCAGATTTCCAGTGGTGGAATTCTGGGCGACCGCCAGATTGTTAGCCAAAATGACGCTGCCGCGCAACCCGGGGCCGGTGCCGATCAGGACATTCCCCGCACCGGAGTCAACCGTGATGGCTGCCGAATTAGTGGCATCGCCCATTGTTAGGTTCTCGACAGTCGCGTTATCATTCGTGTCTTGGAGCATGAACGAGAAATCGGTCGTCACGAAACTGTTGAACGTGAGCGAGCGAACTGTTCTGTTGGCCATGATATTAGCCTGCGTAAAGCCCGAAGCGGCCTCTCTGAAGACAAGGTCGGCCGTGGCGTCAAAAGTCGGGATCGTGCTCCCAACCCAGTTGTTCGCGTTGACCATATTGGGAGTGTTGGTGGAACCATCCCACGTGAAGGTGGCGGCCGTGGCGTGATTGACCAGCAGCGCGAGCGCGGCGGTAAGGGGGAGGAATCTGTTTCTGCGGTAGTGGATTTTCATATGGATTTTGGAGGGTCTTTTCAGAATCCGGGGGCCGGGCTGTCGCTAAACTGAAACCTAAAGCGTAGCCATTTTTTCAGGGCTGGGTATCATGTGTTTACAGGATACCCGCCCTTTCTGCTTCGAAGTTGGAGATTGGAGATCAGGGGATCTGGGTGACCTTGAGGCGGGTGAAGAGCTTGCCGGAGGCGGCTTTGCTTGCCGGAATCGTCGCCACCACGCCGTTGAGCGGATCGCCCGCCGTGATGTCAAAGACCACGTCGTTGACGGTCTGGTCGCTATCGGGCGTCAGCGCCGATTCCCAAGCATCCAAGATGCCGAGATCGCTGCTGTGCTGCACGTTGAGGGATGCGGTGCCGCGGGCGATGGCGTTGCGCATGTTGAAGGTCAGGATCAAGCCGCCACCGCTCTGGGTGACGGTTGGCAAGAGGCCGAAAGCGTTTTCGTTCGGATTGGCCGCACCCAGAAAGAAAGCCAGACCGTTCTCCACGCCGTCGCCGTTGGCATCGCCGTCAAATGGCAGCCCAGGACCACCTGCCCAAGTGTCGTAGGGCGAACCGCCACCGGGAGCGGTGATATTGATGACCAGGTCGTTACCGCCGTTGCCGGTAACCGAGTCAAGGGTCCAGCCGACTGGCAGGGAGACCGTGGGTGGCTTTGTCCAGGTGATGCCCCCTGGAGCAGTGACCAGTGTGTAGGATCCCGAGGAGGTCAGGTCGCTGGTGGTGATGGTGAGCGTGGAGTCCAAGGTGAAGGTCAGCGTTTTTCCTGAGGCCAATTCCAGCTTATCGTGGGTGTCCGGAGCGGTGTTCAGGTTGAAGGCGAGCTTGCCGGTGTCGGCGATCGTGGTGTCGCCGCCGAGCGTGCCGGTGCCGCCGAGGGTGGCGTTGGCCGCCACGCTGACGGCTCCAGTGGCCAAGGATTGGTCGCCGTTCACGATGAGCGTGCCTGCCGTGAGGGTGGTGCCGCCGGTGTAGGTGTTCGCGCCGGTGAGCGTCAGGGTGCTGGCGTTGGAGTTGGTGAGGGCACCGGAGCCGCTGATGACGCCACTCAGCGTCTGGGCGGCGCTGCTGTTGTGTTTGAAGGTGCCGTTGTTGGTGATGGCTCCCGCGTAAGAACCACTCTCCAGCTTACCCCCCCCCCGATCTCCACCGTGCCGGCATTGATGATGATTGTGGCACCAGCGCCCATGGCGTTACTAGCGCTGGTCAAAGCCAATGTTCCATTTCCATTCTTGGTAATTCCCGCCACGGCGGTGTGAGTCGAAGAGACCTGCAGGTCGATGCCGCCCGAATCCGTGCCGACGGCTACATCGTAAATGACCCTATAAGCAGAATTACCCTGGCCGTTGAAAAACGTGCCGGAGACCGTGTTCTTTGCTCCGCCCGTGGTAATAATGCTCGCGTTTCTCCAGATGGTGTTCCTCGTCATCAGGATGCTGCCACCACCACCACTGTCGAAGGTGATATTGTCAGTTGCCCCTGACATGATGGTTTGCTGTGTCCCGGTGAACTCGAGGGTGGATCCATTGTTGATGAAGATGAGGCCACCCGCCCAATCTTGGGATGAGACGGTATTGTTGATCTGAAGCTTCCCTGCATTGATCGTCGTTGCACCTGTGTAGTTTGATGAATGTTTAATGGACAGGGTGCCTGCACCACTTTTTGTCACGCCGACGGTGTTGGTGCTGGCGAGCGCGGTGCCGAAGGTCACGGTCTGGCCGTTGGTATCGAAGTTCATCGCACTGGTGCTGCTCTTGATCCGGGCGCTGTAATCGCTGCCCGCGCTGTTGGCGGTGTATTGGAGCGTGCCGCCGGTGAAGGTGACGTTCCCGCCATTGCCCAACGCGCCCGAGGTGGCAGCCACGTCGGCGCGATCCGCCACCAAGGTGCCGGCGGCGAGGGTGGTGGCACCGGTATAGGTGTTGGCGCCGGTAAGGCTCAGCGTGCCGACACCGGTCTTGGTGATGCCCGCCGTGCCGGTTCCGACTACATTTCCGCTGACGGCCAGGGTGTCGTCGGCACCGGTATTGATGACGAACTGCCCTGATGAGTTACGAAGGATTTCCAACTGGTTCGACAAGGTTCCGGTGTTGGTTCCCGCCAGATCGAGTTGCATCGTCTTGACACCGGCAGCGTTCTGGATCTGGACGGGTCTGGCGAGGTTCAGCCCGTTCGCGCCAAACTCCAGGGCTTGGGTGGTGGCAGTAACCCCCAGCCTGACCAAGGATGAAGTCCCGAAGGCGCTGCTGTCGGTGAAAATGACTTTACCGCCCTGAATATCGGTTGCGCCGCTGTAGGTGTTGGCGACGTTGAGAACGGTGGTGCCCGTGCCCAACTGCTTGAACCCGCCCGCGCCGGAGATGGCCGCGCCGCTGAAGTCGGTGCCCTGGGTGACGGTGTCGCTCTGGTTCACGGTGAAGGCGGCTCCTGTAGCCACGCTGATCGTGCTGGACGTGCTCAACGAACCGGTGGTGCCGCCGGCACCGAGCTGCAGCGTGCCGGCGCTGATCGTGGTGGCGCCGGTGTAGGTGTTTGAGTTGGAGAGCGCCAGCGTGCCAGCGCCGTTCTTGGTTAGGGTGCGACCCGCCACATCTTCGCTGATGATGCCGGAGGCGGTGAGGTTGTGGAGGGTGTTGGCGGTGATGGTGCGGTTGCCATCGAGAACCATGGCTAGGCTGATGGTGTCGGTGAGCGCCGTCCCGGTGACCGCAGTGGTGACGATGTTGCCGCCGAGGGTGATCTGATTGCCTGCGAGGGTGAAGGCCGATGTTTGACCCACAGATCCATTGTTGGTGAGGTTGATGCCGAGGAAGCTGGTGTCGGCGGTTAAGTCGTTGTTTGTAGTCGTCGTAGTGACGCCTTCGAATTGGAGCAAGTCACCGGCCACGGGAGTGCCCGACACCCAGTTGGCTACAGACCAATTTCCCGGCGCACCAGCCAGACCATTCCAGGTAATGGCGGTGGCTTGATTGACCAGCAGCGCGAGCGCGGCGGAGGTCTGGAGAAGGAGGAAGCTAATGCGATAGGAGGGTTTCATGGGTTGTAGTTGTGAGGATGACAGGTGAATCGATGCGTTATTGCTAGAAATTTACTTTTGGCGTGAAAGTCGTTGATAGGGCTGGAGGTGGACCGGATCTTGGAAAAAGAGGCTTATTCCTTCGTTTTTTTCGACAGGAACGGCGCAATGCTCGCCACCACGGCGGCAGCAAGCTCGTCGGAGCCTGCCTCCGAAAAGTGGACGTTTTTCGGGAGTTGGATTTTGTCCTGCCGGGCCGCGACAAATGCGTGGAGGTCATTCACGGCAATCTTGTTTTCCTTCATCACACGAATCGCCGCCGCATTGTATGGAATTTCGCTGTGCTCAACACGTCCTGCCGAGCCTGCGGGAACCGGTGTCGTGGTGGCAAAAATGAGTGTGGCCTCGGTCTTCTCGAGCACCATCACGAGTGCGCGAAGATTCTGCTCATACTCGACCACGCTCGCGACCTGCTTGCCTTTTTCAGGCGAAACGAGAGCGCCTTTGTCATCGAGGTATTTTACGTCGTGTAGGCCGAAATTGAAATGGATGACGTCCCACTTTCCCGCGTCTAGCCATGAGGCAATCTTGCGGACGCCGTTGCCCGAATCGGCGCAGTTTTCCGCAGGGCGGTGGACATTGGCTTTGCCAACCAGCGATGCCCGCGTGGGTAGCGTATAGCCGATGGAAATCGAATCACCGAGCAGGAGGACGCGCGGAAGTCCAGCGATATCAGAAACTTGCGCGAGGGACGGATTGTGTTCTTGCGGGGCAGGCGCTTTCTCAGCTGCGCGAAGCGAACCGAGTAAAAATACGGCCAAAGCCGTCCGCAGAAATAAATGGGAATATTTCATAATGACAAAAGAGCGGTGCAGCGTAGAAGCAGGGCCACACAACTCGCAACCGCGGAAACTCATGAATCGCAATTTGATTTTTGGTTGAAGACTGTAGACGGAACCGATGGTTAACCGGAGGCGGGAATCAGGGTCTTTTCGGCAGGGTTTGATGGTTATTTTCAGAACTCGGGGACTGCGCTGTTGTTGACCTAAAGATCGGAGGATAGTTTTTTTTTCGGGTTTGGGTATCATGTGTTCACAGGATGCCCGCACATTTTCTGAGAATCCGATGCCTGAAACACGCTTCTCTTCAATCCACGTCCGTGCGGAAAGGCGAAGCGGGGAGGCCTTACTGGTTGAAAAGGTTCACATCGGGCACGTTCGCCCAGCCGTAGCGGACGGCTTTGGGAGCGGTCACGCCCTCGGTGGAGATGATGAGGAGCGAGCCTGAGATCTTTGCCTGCGCAGGGACAAATTGGGCCGCAGAAAGGGCCAGACAAAGTGTGGACGGTTTTTTAACCAGTTTGTTCATCTTAGTTTTTCAAAAGGGAGCGGGTGGCTCGCCAAGCAGAATAATGGCTGCGATGAGCGGCGTGGGATCAGGCAGCCCGTGGGGATGATGGTCGGCTCCCTCCTTTGGAAAGAGCTTCAGAGGTCCCGCGTTGTCTTGCCACAACTTCATAAGGTGCGCGGCGTTGTCCTCATAGGGAACGACCGAGTCGGCCGTGCCGTGGCAGGAAATCAGAAGCACACCGGCCTGGATAGCGGGCAACATTCCATCGCAGGGTTTGGCAGCCTTTTCCCCCGGCCTCAGCATCGCTCGTGTAACCCAACTCCACTTTGCACAATTTCCAATCCTTTGAGCTGCCCTTGCCCTGCTTGGTGAGTTGAAAGCCCGCCGGCCAGGAACGGATGTCGCAGACGCCGTTGTCGAGGTAGAGCACGCTCACGCGGTCGGGGTGGAGTCGCGTCCACGCCGTCACATAAAGCCCGCCACGGGAGATGCCTAGCAGGGTCGGCTTGGCGGAAAGCCCGCGCTTGCTGTGCATTTCCTCATAAACCTTCTCCCACACTTCCATCGCCCGGGGTGATCCGAATTGGTTGCTCGCGCCGACATGGACCACGTGCCAGCCTTTTTCGACCAATCCATTCTCAAGGGACTTCATGTGATCCGCGAACTCCCCAACCCACAGCCACGGTTTGCCGGGGGCTGGTTGGTCAGGGACTTTGATCGTCACGGGCTTTTCGGCGATAGAGATCTTCTCGACGGTGGCGGCCAAGGCGCTGGAGCAGAACCCTAAAGCGAGCAGACTGGCGGCGATGAGCAGCGGGGTAGCTGAAGAGGGATTCATTGATGATTGATGATTTTTGATTT
>JBEGOB010000051.1:0-8824 GCA_041182265.1 Verrucomicrobiota bacterium
TCACTCCGCAAAGCGAACGACTCACTTGGCGCGGCGATCCATCGGACCGCTACAAACCTACAACATTCGACTACATTTTCACACTTGGTCTTGGCTCTCCCGAAGCGAAAATTTTAGAAACCTCGCGTTCAATCAGTGATCATCATGCCATCAGCATCACACTGCCGAACAAGTAGGAACCTACGCACCAACAACCATTCAATCAATCAATCTTAGAAGTCTGCGAAAACCGTCGTGGAAATTTCACACAATCTCCAAGCGAGGTGACTGCCCACTCGTTCGCCCCTATAAATTAACACAGACTCACTTGCAGCCATCCAAGATTCCCACCCCGCCTCAATGATTCATCGCGCACGACTGAGCAAAAAGACCCGCTCGTGTCACATGCAGCGAAGCCAAAGCAAGGCGACGATTTGGGGTGGAAAAATCCTCGAACGCGGTGCATGAATGTCGCGATGCCAGATCCTGCCGCCGCCACCACCAAGAATCCACATCCAGCACCGGACCGCGCCGGGCGAATTTTTCTGGTGCTGCTCGGCTTGTGCTTGGCATTGATCGGCGGAATTTTCGTCTGGCTGATGGGCCGGAGCTTTCTCCGCGCTTATGAAATGCGCAGTTGGCCGGAAGTTCCTTGCGTCATCCTTTCTTCTGAAATGGATGAACGCCGGAATGACCCGAACTCACCGCTGGAATATCGGCAAAACCTGAGTTTCGGCTACACTTGGGACGGCGTGGCACGCACCGGCGACCACATCACGCTCCGTGGCAATCCATGGTCATCCAAACCCAATCTTGTCGAAAAACGCGCTGCAGAATGGCCCGTCGGCAAGAAAACCGTCTGCCGCGTGAACCCGCAGAATCCAGACTTCGCCGTGCTCAAGCCAGACTCTCTTGCTCCCGGCTACTCGATTTGGTTTCCCACGCTCTTTGTCGTTGCCGGCTTGGTCATCGCAGTCCGCGCGGCGCGTCCACGACCGACGAAATTGGCCAAAAATTAGCCAAGACTAAGTTTTTCAGTTGCGCTTGATCGGCCGCCATTCTAAAAATGCACCGATGAAATTTTTCGCAGCGATCCTCCTCCCCGGTTTGTTGCTTGGATGCGCCCCTGAAAAGGCGGGGAAATCCTCCAAGCCGAGCGTAACCTGCACCACGACCATGGTCAGCGACCTCGCTCGGCAGATCGGCGGCGACCGCGTGGAAATCCATGCGCTCATGGGGCCCGGCGTGGACCCACACAGTTACGTGCCGAAGCTGGCAGACACCTCCCTGTTGGAAAAAGCGGATCTGATTTTATACAGCGGACTGCATTTGGAAGGGCGCTTCCAGGAATCGTTAGAAGCCATGGCCAAGCGCGGCAGACACGTGCTGGCGGTGACTGACGGCATTCCGGCGGAAAAATTATTAGCACCGCAAGAGGAGTTTTCAGGGACCCGAGACCCACACGTCTGGGGCGATCCCCTGCTGTGGGCGGACACGATCGCCCCCGTGGTCGCCGCGCTCTCCAAGGTGGATCCAGAAGGCGCAACCGAGTTCCAACAACGCGGCGCGGCCTACCGGGAAGAGCTGATCCAACTCACGGACTGGGCACGCCGGCGAGTTTTAGAAATCCCTGAGAACCAACGAGTCCTCATCACCAGTCACGACGCATTTTTCTACTTTGGCCACGCCTTCGGCCTGGAAGTGCGGGGCTTGCAAGGCGTATCATCAGCCGCAGAAGCCGGCCTGCAAGACCGCAGCAACTTGGTGAAGTTCCTCCGCCAAAAGAAGGTGAAAATGGTGTTTCCTGAAACTTCAATCAACCAGAAAGGCATCGCCGCCGTCGCTGCGGAAGCCGGCGTGAAAATTTCTCCAGAAGCTCTATTTTCCGACGCTCTCGGCAAGCCCGGCGACCTTGCAACAGCCGACGGAATGACGTATGATAAGGGAACCTACACCGGCATGCTCCGGCACAATGTGAACACGATCGTGAACGGACTCCGCTGAAAAACACGCCTAACCGCGCAATCACTACCATGCCCTTACCCGCGTTAGAGACCCACGATCTCGCCGTTTCCTACCGAGGAAAGCCGGTCCTCCACGGCGTGGACATCGAGGTGCCCTATGGCTCGCTCACTGGTATCATGGGGCCTAACGGTGCCGGCAAATCAACGCTCCTCAAAGCGATCATGGGCGTGGTGGAAATTGATCATGGCTGGGTGAAATTGTTGGACAAACCACTCAAGCAAGTCCTCGGAAAAATCGGCTACGTGCCGCAGCGTGAATCGGTGGATTGGGACTTCCCAGTGACAGTTTTCGACGTCGCTCTAATGGGAACATACGCGGGGCTGGGCTGGTTCGGACGCCCCGGCAAGCGCCACCGCGCACGCGCCATGGAGGCGCTGGATCAAACGGGAATGGCCGACCTTGCCAAGCGCCAAATCGGCGAGCTCAGCGGTGGCCAGCAGCAACGGACTTTCCTCGCACGAGCCCTCGCCCAAGATGCGGAAATCTACCTGATGGACGAGCCCTTCGCTGGGGTGGATGCAGCGACTGAACGCACGATCATCGGCCTGCTCGCCCGGATGCGAGACGCTGGGAAAACCGTGCTCGTCGTCCATCATGACCTACAAACCGCTCAACGTTACTTCGACCGCTTGCTATTGCTCAACATGAGAGTGGTCGCCCATGGCCCGACTCACGAGATTTTCCAACCGGAGATTCTTGAGAAAACCTACGGCGGCAAGCTCACCCTACTCACCGACGTGGCCGCACGCGGCAAACGCCAGGAAGGAGGAGGTCCACCGTGAGCGCCTTGGCGGCGGCGGGTCTTGCAGCCTTGTTGCTAGGCATTGTCTGCGGCATGTTAGGCAGCTTTGTGGTGGTGCGCCGCATGGCCCTAACAGGCGACATGCTATCCCACGCAGTCCTGCCCGGCGTGGTCGCAGGCTTGGCATGGAGCGAGACACGCAACCCGCTCTGGGTTCTCAGTGCGGCGGTCTTCGCAGGGGTCGTCGGCAGCTGGGTGATGCATGCCATTTTACGCCACACCAAGCTCAAGCCGGACCTTGCACTGGCTCTTGTGCTTTCGGTGTTTTTTGCGATCGGCATCGCCATGATCTCACGCCTCCAGCCCGCAGGCGTGCAAGCGTTTCTCTATGGCCAAGTGGCGGCCATCGACCGCCGCGACCTCTTGCTTCTATCCGCCGTCGCTGCACTCACTTCAGTCCTACTGCCCCTCACCTTCCGCAGCTTGCTTCTCGTTTCATTCGACGCTGCATTCGCCCGCCTGCTAGGGTTTCCCGTGCGCTTGTTTGAAACTCTGTTTTTCCTGCTGCTCACCGTGGTGATCGTGATTGCGATGCAGGCGGTCGGTGTGGTGTTAGTCTCAGCGATGCTGGTCACTCCCGCTGCGGCAGCGCGCTTCTGCACGCACTCGCTGGCGAAGACAACACTCATCGCCTGCGCCATCGGCGCAACCGGCGGACTGGCCGGAGTTTGGCTCTCGACACTTGGCCCCGACCGGCCGACCGGCCCACTGATGGCGCTATCCACCACCGCCATATTTGGGGTAGCTGCCATCCTTGGCCCTCGCCGCGGCCGCCTCCATGTCTTCCTGCGCCGCCGCCGTGAAAAACAACGCATCGCCTGTGAGGATATCTTAAAAACGCTCTGGCTCCGTGAGGAAAATCCTGGCTTGGGCGGACCGCTGATTGCCAAAGAAAGCCTATTTCGCAAACTCGCTGCCGCAGGATGGATCGACCGCTCACAAGCCGCCGTCCAACTCACCAAAACCGGACGCGAGCAAGCCGCACAACTCGTCCGCTCGCACCGCTTGTGGGAAAGCTATCTCACGGAATATGCGGACTACAAATGCGATCACGTCCACGACGAGGCCGATCGCGCGGAACACTGGATTTCACAGCCGGATATCGCCCAACTTGAGAAAAAGTTAGGCAATCCCACGAAGGACCCGCACGGAAGTTTCATCCCCAGTGGCAGCAAGGAGGTCAAGAAATGAATTTCGACACCTTGCTCGAGCCATGGCGCTCCACCACGAGCGTCTGGCTCATGCTAACGGCTGCCTTCACCGCCATCGCCTGCGGCGTCCCCGGCTGCTTTCTCGTCCTCCGCCGCATGTCGCTCGCAGGCGACGCGATCAGTCACAGCGTGCTGCCCGGGATCGTGATTGGATTTCTCATTTCCGGCTCGTTGAACTCGCCCTGGCTGGTGGCAGGAGCCGCCGCATCCGGATGGCTCACGGTGATGCTCATCGAGTTTCTCCACCGCCGCGCTGGAGTGCGCGAGGATGCTGCAACCGGCGTGGTTTTCACCGCGATGTTTTCGCTCGGCGTGATTCTCCTGAAACAATTCGCCTCCAAGGTGGATCTGGATCCTGACTGCGTCCTTTTTGGAAACTTAGAAACCGCGATTCAAGGCACGCGCGTCTCGCTCGCAGGCTTTGAGCTGCCTTCAATCGTCATCACCACGGGCACCGCCGCACTGTTCGGCACGGCCTTCGTCACGGTCTGCTACCACCGCCTGCTCGGCACTTCGTTTGATCCTGCGCTCGCCCGCCTCACCCGGCAGTCCCCCGCCCTCACGCAATCTCTACTCCTGGCCGTCACCGCCGCCATGGTTGTCGCCGCTTTTCAAACCGTCGGCGCGGTGATGTCGGTGGCTCTCCTAGTCCTGCCTGCAGCAAGCGGTCTGCTGGTCACGCGCCGCCTCCCCCACCTGCTTGTCAGCGTTGTTTTCCACGCGATTGGGTCATCCATCGGCGGCTTCTATCTGGCGACTTGGCTGAACTTGAATCTCGGCGCATCCGTGATCCTCGCAGGGGCTGGGATTTTCGGCATCTGCTACTTCGTTTCCCGCCTTCCCCGCATGGAAAATTCAGCTTCCTAAGGTTTTTATTGCGTCCTCTGGATTTAGGCGCTTAGACTCGCGCCCCGGCAGTGCGAGGCATGGCAAGTTGCTATTCACGGAATTTTCCGGGCAATTTTCAATTCCAGACGCGATGAATCCAGATCGAGCGACTCTCAATTTTCTCAACAGTTTCCCTGAGGACGCAAGAAAGCGTGGGGAAATGCTCCAGAAAGACGGAGCAGTTACCCAAATTTTCGGCAATCACCTGTTCATTCAAGGCCGGGTAGAAGATGAAACCGGCGTTTTCCGCACCAGCCTCCGCCTCCAGGGAAACCGCTGGTTCGGCTCTTGCACCGCTGAGGACGAGACCATCGCCGGCGCGTGCCAATACGCCACCATGATGGAGCGGATGCACCGCGGCGAGGATCTACCGGAGTCTCCCAATGAGTTCGACGACACCCCAGTGCTCGACATCATCGAGGAAAAACTCGGCCGCGAACTGGATGATAAGGAGGCGGACTTTGTCACCAAAATCGAAAAACGCTACCGCCGCTACGTAATCGAGGGCGAGCTCCATGACCACGACATGGTCCGCATCACACCTCGCTGGGAAATCACAACTTACGAACCTCTCGAGTTGTGGCCCATGCCACCCGGGGACATCCTGGAATTCTGGAATTACATCGCTTACGCTTTTTACAAAAAGAAGCTGCCTTATCCGGAATTCATGAGCGTGATCACGGATCTCGGTCACGTGCAGAAAAAAATGGCGGACTGGGAACAAGAGCGCGAAGTCGCCTCCTGGTACGACCGCATCGAGCAAGTGAACGAGCGCCCGCCTCAAGACGCACCGCTCTCCGTCGCCTTCCGCCTCGTCGCAACCATCAACGAAGCACGCATCGAAGTCCGCGAAGAAAAGGCCGCCGTCTGGGTCCAACTTCGTGAAAAAAATGACATCGAAGCTTATGTCGTCCTGCACCACGAGGCCGCACTGATGATGGACGCTTCCAGCCAAACTCTCTGGGAGCACTATCTCGCATTTTACCGCAAATACGGCGACACCACCTTGGATTTCGACCAAGAAGAATCCTGCCGCTTCATGAACCGGGTCTTCCGCCAACCCGCTCTCGCCGGATACATCGTCAATCTTGACGAGCGCCCATTCAAAGTGGTCGAGGACCGCCTCTCTTGGGTCTGCGAGGATGATCCTTACGACGCAAAGAGCTTTGCGCTTCAACTCGTCACTGCCACTGATGAAAACGTCTCGCATTCCGTGCGCCTGCTGCCCGGACGCAAGGAACTCTATCAATCCGACGAAACCGTCTTCCCCGGCCCGCCACGCTGGCTCGAGGAAACCGACGTCATGCCGCGATACCTCATCCCCAAGCGTGTCATCGACTCGCTCGAAGGTGTGGAATTCCTCCGCAAAATCGGCGCAGCACTCCCGGAATCCCTCAAAAAACGCGTCGTCGATCTCGAACTGAAGCCGCGTTTCGAAATGAAACTCATCGCCGGCCTCACCGCCGCCGAAACCGAGCACTTGGTCATCGACGTCACCGCCATCGAAACCAAGGGCCGCCGCACCGAGCGCCTCACCAAAGAAGGCTGGGAACTCGCTGAACAACAACCCGTCAAAGGCAAGCAGCTGCTGCGCTTCGCTCGCGAGGATCTCTACCCGGTTCCTCCCATCCTCGATGAAATGGGCCTTTCCTACGACGAGAAGCTCCTCTCTTTCAAATCGCGCATCACCAAGCAATTTCCCGAAAAATTCTCGGAATGGATCAAGGCGATGCCCGAGAATATCGAGCTCGACATCGATCTGCGCCTGAAGTCGATCCTCGCCGACCCTGTCACCGCCGCCGTCCGCTTCGAGGTCATCGGCCAAGACATCGACTGGTTCGACCTCCGCATCGTCATCGACGTCCAAGGCGTCAATCTTTCCAAGGCACAAATCCGCCAACTCGTCGCCGCTCGCGGTGGCTACGTCCGCATGGACGACGGCTCATGGATGCGCCTTGAAATTAAGCTCGACGCCGACCAACGCGAAGCCGTCACCCGCCTCGGGCTCGATCCCTTCGACCTCTCCGGTGAGACGCACCGCATGCACGCCCTCCAGCTCGCGGATCCCAAAGCCGCGGAAGTTTTCGACCCGAAAGCTTGGGAACGCATCAAAAACCGCGCTGGCGACATCCAACTCGAGGTCAATCCCGACGTCCCGGATGCGCTCAACGCCACGCTGCGCCCCTACCAGATCGAAGGCTTCAAGTTCCTTGCCTACCTCTCGGTCAACAACTTCGGCGGCATTTTGGCGGACGACATGGGTCTCGGCAAAACCATCCAATCCCTCACTTATCTCCTCTGGCTCTTCGAAGAACACGAGAAAACAGGCGGCATGAAGAAACCCGCTCTCGTCGTCTGCCCGAAGTCCGTCTTGGACGTTTGGTACAGCGAGGCCGGCAAATTCACTCCGCAACTCCGGGTCAAGATCCTCAAAAATCGAGACGATATCGATGTTCCGCACATTCAAAACAACATCGACATCCTCGTCCTCAACTACGCCCAACTCCGGGTCTGCGGTGAGGAACTCAACGGCATCAAATGGCTCACCACCATTCTTGACGAAGGCCAGCAAATTAAGAACCCAGACTCCAAGGCCGCCAAGTGCGCCCGCGAACTGGACTCGCAAAACCGCTTGGTCCTCACCGGAACTCCCATCGAGAACCGCCTTCTCGACATGTGGTCACTCATGGCCTTCGCCATGCCCGGCGTCCTCGGCTCCCGCGCTTACTTCAAAAAACGCTTCGACAAGCGCAAGGACCCGCTCAGTCAATCACGCCTCGCATCACGCCTCCGCCCTTTCCTCCTCCGCCGCACCAAGTTGCAGGTCGCACAAGACCTCCCACCCCGGACGGAAGAAGAGGTTTACTCGAAAATGGAAGGCATCCAAGCGGAGCTCTACAAAGCCGAACTCAAGCGCATCCAAAAAGCTCTGCTCGGCCTCGATTCTGACGAAGCCGTTAAGAAGAATTCCTTCGCCATCCTCCAAGGTCTCATGCGTCTCCGGCAAATTTGCTGCCACCCCGGACTCATCGACCCCAAATACCTCAAGGAGGAATCCGCGAAAATGGAGTCGCTCTTCTACCTTCTCGATCAACTCCACGAGGAAGGTCACAAGGTTCTGGTCTTCTCGCAATTCGTCTCGATGCTCGACCTCATCAAGGCCCGTCTCGAACTGGAAAGCCGCCCTTACAACTACCTAACCGGCCAAACCAAGGACCGCAAAGGCGAAATCGAGCGCTTCCAAACCACCAAAGACCCATCCGTCTTCATGCTTTCTCTCAAAGCAGGTGGCGCTGGCCTCAACCTCACATCGGCATCGTATGTCATCCTCTACGATCCATGGTGGAACCCCGCTGTCGAAAACCAAGCCATCGACCGAACCCACCGGATCGGCCAGAAAAACAAGGTGATCGCCTACCGACTCCTCACCCGCGACACCGTCGAGGAAAAGATACGAATCCTCCAACACCAAAAAACCCAGCTCGTCACCAACGTGCTCGGCGATGAAGGATTCGCCTCCAACCTCGGCCTAGACGATCTCCAGTTCATCCTCACTCACAACATCGACGAGGACGACGACTTCAAATAAGATCCGAAGTCACCCCTTCAAGCCCGAGCCCTTGGCCCTCCCAAGCGCTTGGGCTTTTTCATGCCCACCCCAGATCAGGCACACGCCACACCGTTCATGACTCGAAACTGCAACATGCACGAATCCTCATGCGGATTTCACACACCCGCACGAAACATTGCCCCCTGATCCCTAGCAGTACAGCGCCTGATACAACGGCACTTAAACTGCAATGGAGATGCCGCGTTGGAACGCCCAGAAGGTCCGCCGACCGCTCCTCCGAAGTTCAGCGCGCGAGGGCAGTCGGCGGACCAACCCATCTAAAATACGGTCCCGATGGCGTAATGAAAT
>JBEGOB010000052.1:0-13660 GCA_041182265.1 Verrucomicrobiota bacterium
CGAGAACGGCTTGATTGGTGGCATTCGAGACCACCACGTAGGGATTGCTGGTGCTGGTGACCCTGAGGGAACCGCCGGAGACCGTCAACTTCTCGGTCGGGCTGGTGGTGCCGATGCCGACATTGCCGGCGACATCGATGGCCATTTTCGGGTTGGCGGTGAAGTCCCAGCTATTTTTGAAGACGAGTTTGTCCGAGTCCGCATTATCCACACCGATGGACCAGCCTTGAATGCCGGAGATATCCAGGGACACGAAAGGACTGCCCGCACTGGCACCCGCCACGGCTGCTGCTAGAACGGCGTTGTTGCCGGCGGAGTTCGTGGAATTGACCACCCGGAGGCCGTTGTCGACGGGGGTGGTGGCTCCCGTTTTTGCCGCCAGATGCAGGACCGCCTCGGGACTGGTCACGCCGATGCCGACGTTGCTGTTCCGATAGATATTATTTCCCGAAGGAGTCCAGATGCCGACGGTGGCGGTGTCGATTTTTGCGGAGGTGATGGCCGCGCCCCCAATATCGTCCGCCCCCACCGATCCGTCTTTGATCTTTGCGCTGGTGATCGCGTTGGCGGCCAGTTGATTGACGTCCACCGAGTTGGCGCCAAGCATGGTGGAAGTGATTGCACCGCTGGCGACGGTTTCCGCCATCAGGGAGCGCATCGCGTAAGCGCCGGTGACGAGCTGCTGGCGCGGCGAGATTTCCGCATCCACGGTGGAGGAATTTCCATCGTCCACGGTGATTCCCAGATAGAGGGCGCTGGTGGTGGCGGTGTTGATGATGGTGTCGAGCGTCTTGAGCGGGCTCGCGGGGCTGGTTGGTCCCGGCAGGCCAGTGAGGCCGGTGCCATTGCCGATCAACACGCTGAACTCGCCACCGGAGATGGTGACGGTTTGGGTTTCGTTATAACTCGCCGTGCCGCCGGAGGACACCGAATACAAGCGGAAGGTGACCGTCCGGTTCACCGCCGCGGTGTTGCCGATGGCGACGCCCGCGCTGTCGGTGACGCGGCCCTGATAGCTCATCAGTTTCGGGACGGTGGATTCTGCGGCGAGCCATGGGGCGCTGGACAGCAGGACGAGGATGGCGAGTTTGGCTTTCATGGAATGGGAGTGAATGGAATGAATTGGAAAATGTTGGATCACGGTTGAATTTCGGAGATTTCGGAAATCCGCCGCATGGCGAAGGTGCCGGAGACTTGGAGGTATTTGCTGCTGACGGGAGTCGGCGGCGTGGTGACGGGAGGAGGGGGCGGGGCGGTGCCGCCAAGGCCGGTTAGAGTTTCCGCGTAGGTGCCGCCGAGCACCGTGGTCCCCCAGCCGGCGATGCTGCTGCCGTCGGGCGGGCTGCTGGTGAAGGTGAAACTGCAGGTGCGGGTGACCGTGTAGCTTTCGTCTCCGCTCTTGAGAGGCGTCTTGAAGTTCGTGTCGAGGTTGTCGTGGTCCGGGTGATAGGTGTGGACGAAGGGGTTGGTCTCATCGTCGAAAGCCACCGGAATGGTCCACTGCGCGGTGGAACCGGTGGCGAAGGTGCCGAAATCCCGGTTGATCGTTTGAAACAACGGCAGTTGCGGCGAGACGTAGCGCTGGGGTTTCACGTCGGACTGCGTGAAGCCGAGGATCCCCGATTCGCGGAGGGCGATTCCCAGCGGGTTTCCGGCAGTTGTCAATTTACCGACGAAAGCCTGGGACAGCAGATGGGCGACATTGTCCGAATCCATGTGCACCAGAAACACCAACGGGAATGGCTGGGAGGTGGTGGATCCGCTGGACGGGTCCTTGGCATTCTTCACGTTAGTCACTTTCACCTGGGCATACCACAGGCCGGCCGCCGTTGAGGCTTGGGCGGTGACCGGCAGCCGCACATCCGTGAGATTCGCCGCATCCTTGATCCGCAGGATGGAGGCATAGTGCAAGCTGGAGTCCGTCATGCCCGCGCGGTTTACGCCGAAATCGAGGTTCAGACGCCCGGACGCGGGCACGGTGACGGAGAAGGGGCCGGTGATCGGCGTTTCCGTGTAGGAATTGGTGGTGCTGTTGAAGATCCGGCGGGTGAGCGGCAGGGTTACGACGACCGGAGTTTGGTCTTGTGGGGCTGCCAACGAGTCCTCCACCGAGACGGTGAGGGTCATGCTCGAGGTGCTGCGGTTGGTGACCCCGACGGTGATGGCAGTGAGACTGCGGCCAAAGGCCAGCCCGTTGGAGCTTGGCAGTTCGTATTCCACCGGCGCGGTGAAATTGCCGACGGTGGGGATTTGAAACCAATAGGCTTTGTTAGGATCCATCTTTTCCACACCGGCGGAGACCAGCATCGGGTTCGAGCTGCTCAGATTGCCGCCGATGTATTTGTAGATTTGCGCTCCCGGCGCGAGCACCGTGGTGCTGGCCGAAGGGAAGCTGGCGAGGTAACTGCTCATCGTCGGCGTGCCCGAGACGGCAGGGAAGCCCAAGAAATTGGCACCGGAGATGAGCCAGGTCGAGGCGGGAGGAATCACCCGCTGGCGGATGGTCACCGAGGTGGCCGAGAGGCAGCGGATCAGGTAGGCGGAGTTCCCGACCATCTGGGTGAGCGCCTGCTCGGTGAGATCGGACTTCCAGACCGTCCACTCTTCGCTGTTGGTGCTGGGGGTGGAGGGCGTGGTGGTGAAGGCGGTCTCGTCGGGATCGGGATTCCAACGCCAGACTTCCAGCACCGCAGCATTGGAGGAAAAGAGGTTCGCGACCGTGGTGTGGGTGGCGTCGCCGGCCAGCCAGACGCCATTCCAACCGGAGGCCAGCGTATAGGTTTTATCGACCCACTGCGCCTGCACGCTGGCGGCGGTGGTGAGCAACGCGCAAAGCGGGATCAGGAGAAATTTCATCGGGCGATTAGACGGTAGTAAGTGGACTGTGCGGAGGCGTCCGCGTAGATGCTGATCACGGCGGTGACCGTGGAGGTGAGCGAGGACTGTGCGGCGGCACCCGGGGCTGCTGAGAACGGCACGGGGGTCCAGGTCTTCAAGTCGGTGGTGGATTCCAGCGTGTAGGACTTGCCGTAGAAGGCGTAAAATTCCAACCGCGCGGAAGTGGCGAGTTTTTCCTTGATGGAAAGGCTCAAGACCGAGGTGCTGTCCGTGGCATAAGTTCCTGAGACATATTCGATGCCGTTGCTCACACCGTCCTTGTCGAAGTCGCCGTTTTGATCGATCAGGGACAAATCCCAGCCATTGTCGCCCGGCAGGTGACCGCCGTGATAGAGTTGCGCTTCTTCCCACGCATCCGGCAGTCCGTCGCCATCCGAGTCCACCCCGAGCGTCAGGTTGAGGCGGCGGCGCACTGAAGCGCTGCCGATCACCGGAGCGGTGGCCATTTCAATCGGATAGTATAACTGACTGCCGATGCTGACGGCCAGCGTGTAAATCGTGCCACTGGTCAGTGCGACCGAGCTGTAGCTGGTGGTGGTGGACCGCAGCATGTCGATCCGAAGGCGAAGTTGATAGTTGAAATCGGTGCCTTCGGCGGCCACCAGCGCTTGGCGCATGAGTTCCTTGGCATCCTTGTAAACGACCACTGCCGCGCCGTCGGCCGGAATCAGGACGCCGTATTGGTCCCGCACATCCCCGTAAACGGTGTAATACGGGGCCGGCGGAAACGCGTGTAGGCCCAGTGTGGATGAAAAGAATGCGGTCAGAGTTAGAATGACCATCACCGATTGAAAAATGGTGGAATGAATTTTCATGGAGTTCGTGTGGATGAACTCCGCTTGCGTTTTTTGGACGATCACTGACGCATCAGGGTGTCGGTCGCCGGCTTGTCACGCCAAATGGGATGAAGTTGGCTAAATCAGGGGTGAATGAGTCAAAATGCCGCCGGGTCTATGCCGTGTGGATGACGTTTCCGAGTCAATTGCAGGTGGCCTTGATGGGGAGGTGTGGATCGAGAGTTTAGTGTCCTGCAAATCGCCAACGAAACTTCCAGATTGTCCGTTAGGTCAGCATCATTCTTATTCGATTGGGTGGCGCGTGCCAGTCAACGACTTTCCATGGCACGCCGCAGAAATAGAGCGGCACGGCGACCCAGCATAATGGGGCTGTTCTGGCCTGAAATGATCACTTCAGTGCTATCCCGCGACTTGGCATGCATCGAATGAACGGCGTCCAGGCAGACGATGAGCGAGCGATCCACCCGCAAAAAGTGTTTGGGCGGCAGGATTTTTTCCCACTCCGCGAGTGAGCGGCGGACAAAGGCAGGTGCCATATCCAGTAAGTGGACGCTTGAGTAATTATCCTCCGCCCTGATGCACGTGATGGATGTGACGGGAACCATGCGTAGCAATTGATCCTCTTTGAGAGCGACTAAATCCACTTCATTCAAGGGAGCGCTTGTTTCAGGAGGTGGTTTCTGAAGGCGCATGAGTGAGAGCGCAAGTCGTTCTGGATGAATGGGCTTGAGCAGGTAATCCAGAGCGTTGACCTCGAAGGCACGCATGGCGAACTGGTCATAAGCCGTGACGAAAATAATCGCCGGCTCGCCGGTGAGCATGGGGAGAAGTTCGAAGCCGCTGGCGCGCGGCAGTTGGATATCGAGAAAAATCACATCCGGCTTGAGACGGGCGCAGAGTGCCGCTGCCGTTTCAACATCGCCCGCTTCGCCGATGATTTCAATCTGCGGATGGGAGCTTAGCAGTGTGATGAGCCGCTCGCGAGCGGGCGGTTCATCATCGACAATCAGTGCTCGGATTTTCAATTGGATTGAGAAGTGGAATTCTTTTAATTTGGACTAGGAAAACTGACTTGCACGAGCACTTCACTGAGATCTGGACATGGGACAATTTCAAGTTGTGCCTTATCCCGGTAGAGCAGGGTCAGTCGCTGGCGCAAATTTGAGAGGCCGCACCCACCAAGATGGTCGAACTGGCGACTTGTTGAGGGGTTGACCCAAGTTCCGGAATTTGCGACCTCGATGCGCGCGCCACCGCCTTCAGTTTGGGTGACTCTAAGCCGGAGTCGAAGGGGAGTGGGTGAGGTTTGATGACCGAATTTCAGGGCATTTTCGACGAGGGGCTGGAGGAAAATTCCTGGAACCAGCAAAGCGCGCACGGCGGGGTCGATGTGGCTTTCGACGAGAAGCGAATGACGGAAACGCGCCTTTTCCACGGTTAGGTAATTGATCATCGCATCAAACTCACCGCCGAGTGGCACAAACGTTTCTTGGCGTGTGGTTAGGGAATAGCGGAAATAGTCGGAAAGTCCCTGCACCACGGGGATCAATGATGCCGGCCGCCGATCAAGATCTGCCAGAATTGCGTTAAAAGCATTGAATAGAAAATGGGGGGAAACCTGTGCGCGGAGCATCAGGATTTCCGCATCGCGTGCGGCGGTTTCTGCGCGGATCAGATCCAGTTGGCGCTTGCGCGCGTCGATTTGATCATTGATCCAAAAGTAGAGGAAACTCCAGACACAGAAGAGCAGGGAGCGGAAGCAAAACAGCCCCCACATGGTTTGCTCCGTGCTGACTTTGAGCGAGTTTTTAAAAATCCACCAAAACGTGAAGGTATCAAACGCGCCGCTGAGTATGCAGAGAGAGAGGACGGTTAGTCCTAAGCTCAGGGGCTTTTTCGAGTTGGTGCCGAGGCGGCGAAAAAAAACGCGGAGGCAGCACGTCAGTAGCAAGCCAAGCGGTTCCCGATAGAGCGTGGTGAGCAAGGCGTCTGACCAATCCCCGTAAACGCCGAGTTTTAGCGGTAGAGTCAGCACGCCAAAGGTCGGCCAAGCGACGATTTGAAGCCGCCAAAACAAAGGGATTCGGTCGATCAGCTTTGAAATAAAGTGAGGGCGGAAAAACGTTTTTATCATCGGATTGCCCTTTGTGACTGGGCGGAGCATGGGTGCGGACTTTGCGAGATCAAGGGTAATTCAGATGTGAACCGCTTCCATTTCCCAAAAAGGTTGGCCAGACGGGAAATGCTCTGGCAAAACGCGTGCGTGCCCGAGACCCGAATTCTCCAAGTTGAAGATGACGACATCAAAGATGGTGTGACAGAAGCCTGCGCATTACTGCGCGCGGGTGAAGTCGTCGCCTTGCCGACGGAAACTGTCTATGGATTGGCTGCAGATGCCTTTAATCCTGATGCAGTTGCAAAAATTTTTGCGGTCAAAGAGCGGCCTTCATTTGACCCGCTGATTGTGCATATCGCCTCGCGCGGGGACTTGAAGAACGTGGCGATCGTGCCGGAGGATATCGCGGAAACGGTGAAAAAGTTGACCCACGCGTTTTGGCCGGGGCCGCTCACCTTGATTTTACCCAAGCACCCGGATGTGCCGGATTTGGTGACAAGCGGGCTCGCGACGGTGGCGGTGCGTCAAAGCGCACATCCCGTGTTGCGTGCGGTCGGCAAGCTGCTTGGCAACCCGATTGCCGCGCCGAGCGCCAACCGATTTGGCCGGATTTCTCCAACTTCGGCGTCCGCGGTGATGAAAGAACTGGGAGGGCGTATTCCTTTGATTGTCGATGCCGGAGCCTGTGCGGAAGGTGTGGAGAGCACGATTATTTCCATCGAGCCGCGTGAGGGGAAAAAGCCGATTTTCCGATTGCACCGGGCCGGCCCCATCACGAAAGAGCAATTGCAGGACTTCGGAAAAGTCGAGAAAGTCCGTGTCAGCTCGGAAGTCGCACCGGAAGCTCCGGGGCAGCTTGCAAGCCACTATGCGCCCCTGACGCCCTTGATTTTATTGGAAAATCCCGATGATTTCGTGCCGGAGGAGGGGAAAAAATATGGGCTTTTGAGCTACCGAGGAGAGGACGACAGCCCTTACGTCGCCCTTCACGACTGGGATCTCGTCGAGTCGCTCAGCCCGGGCAGTGGCAAGCTTGCGGAGGCGGCGATCCGTCTGTTTTTCGTGATGCGCCAGTTGGACGAAGCCGGGTTGGACGCCATCATTGCCGAGCCTGTCAGCGAAACTGGGCTTGGCGTGGCCATCATGGACCGCTTGCGCCGCGCCTCGACGCGTCCGTAAGCAAGAGGTTTGCGAGTTTCCACCACAGCTTCATTTTTACCCGTTTATCGAGCGATACCTACTGAATAGGGTGGGTTTTACTTTTTGACTGGGCAGCGTTTCCGATCAGGTTTGGAATCACGCACCCACCACGATGAAGACCCCAGCAATCACCCTCGCGTTCGCCTTCTCTGCGTTCGCCCAGCAAGCGGATTGGGAAAACCAAGCGGTTTTCCGAATCAACAAAGAGGCCCCGCGCGCCACGTCCATGCCATTTCCGACCAAGGATGAGGCGGCGTCCAAGGCGCGGCTGGAGTCGCCCTGGTGCCAACTTCTCAACGGAAATTGGAAATTTCATCACACGGGAAATCCCGCAAGCCGGCCGCTTGGATTTGAAACCGCCGCGTATGACGACTCTCAATGGAAGGAAATCCCCGTCCCTTCAAACTGGCAATTGCACGGTTACGGCGCGCCACTTTACACGAACATCATCTATCCATTTGCGAAAAATCCGCCGTATGTGATGGGCGAGCCGCCCCAGCATTTTACGAATTTTCCGGTGGCGAACCGCAACCAAGTTGGCTCGTATCGGCACAAATTCAAGCTGCCTGAAACATGGGCTGGACGTCGGACCACTTTGACATTTGGCGCAGTGGATTCGGCTTTCTATCTCTGGATTAACGGCAAAAAAGTCGGGTATTCGCAAGATTCGCGCACTCCGGCCGAGTTTGACATCACAAGCTATCTTAAAGATGGGGAAAACCTGCTCGCCGTTGAGGTCTATCAATATTCCGATGGCTCGTATCTTGAGGATCAGGACATGTTCCGTCTATCCGGTATTTTCCGCGATGTGTATCTTCAATCGTCTGCCACCGTTGAATTGCAGGATTTCTGGATCAAAGCGGGTCTTACCGATGATTTCACGAGCGGCACGCTCTCCTTCGCGGCCAAGTTCGCGAATCATGGAAATGCTCCGACCGAGGCAAGCGCCGTGCTGACGCTCACTGCGGCCGATGGGAAGGTGACGACTTTGCCTGCTGTGGCTGTCACGATTCCCGCCGCCGGCAGTGCCGAGAAGACGGTGGATTTCCCCGCGATTCCGGGAGTGAAGGCATGGTCTGCGGAAACTCCGAATCTTTATAACTATCACATCGCCGTGACTGACAAGGCGGGCAAGGAAATCGCCCATCACGCGGGGAAGACGGGATTCCGCCGCTCGGAGATTAAAAATGGGCAGTTGCTGGTGAATGGCCAAGCCGTTCTGATCAAAGGCGTGAACCGGCATGATCACCATCACCTAACTGGTCACTATGTGAAGACCGCTGACATCCGTGCGGATTTGCTGCAGATGAAGCGCGGGAATATCAATGCCGTGCGCACCTCGCACTATCCGAACGATCCTGCCTTGCTTGAACTTTGTGATGAACTGGGCTTCTACGTGGTGGCCGAGGCGAACATTGAGTCGCATGGCATGGGCTACAACGCTGAGTCCTTGGCCAAGGATCCTTCGTGGTTCGAGGCGCATCTCGACCGGATCAAAAATTTGGTGGAGCGTGACAAGAATCATCCCAGTGTCATCATGTGGTCGATGGGCAATGAGGCGGGAGATGGAGAGAATTTCGTCAAGTGCTCTGCTTGGATTCGCCAGCGCGATGCCTCACGGCCGATTCATTATGAGCAAGCCGCGCACAATCTTCATGCGGATTTGTTTTCGCCGATGTATGCAACGGTCGAAGGCAGCGAAAAGTATTGCCGCAGCGAGGAGAAGAAGCCGTTGGAGAGCCAGCGCCCGCTGATCCAGTGCGAATACAATCACGCGATGGGAAATTCCTCGGGAAATCTAATCGACTACTGGAATCTCATCCGCAAGGAGCGCTTGTTCCAAGGCGGATTCATTTGGGATTGGCGCGATCAAGGCCTGCTCCATTTCAAACACAAGATCGGCGACCTTGAGGATCGCTCGGGCAAAAAACACTCCGTTAGGCTGTTGGGTTCTCTGTCCGCGGATGAAGGTTTGTTTGGTGGCAGTGCGGTGGTGGATGCTTCAGAAGGCCTCGACCTAACTGGTAGTTTAAGCTTGTTCGCGGAAGTGCGTTTGAACAACACAGGTTCCAGTCAAGGTGGCCAGCCGATCCTTGGAAAGGGTGACACCGCCTATTCCTTGAAAATCACGGAGAGTGGGAAAGACTTGGAGTTTTTCATTCATTCGAATGGCGACTGGAGGAATGTTTCCGCGAAGCTGCCGGACGATGCCGCCTCGAAGTTTCACACGTATGCCGGGGTTTATGATGGGAAGTCGCTCACGATTTACATCGATGGGAAGCCTGCTGCGAGCAAGCCATGGTCGGGCGCGGTATCGACCAATACCTTTGAACTCGCAGTTGGCATCGACACCGAGGAGACTGGCCGCCGCTTGAATGGCGTGGTGCGGCGTGCGGCTGTTTACTCACGCGCACTCAGTGCGGGTGAGCTAGCGGAGTTGCCAGCGGATGCGGAGTTGATGCTGGACTTCGTCAAAGATGCGGAGAAGCCAAAGACCCAGCGCTTCCTTGCGTATGGCGGTGACTTCAATGATCGGCCAACAGATGTTTCCTTTTGTTCCAATGGATTGGTGACCGCAACGCTTGCGCCTTCGCCGCAGTTTGAAGAGGTCAAAAAGGTCTATCAAGAGATTCATACCACAGCAGAAGATGTCGCTTCATCCAAGCTCAAGCTGCGTGTTCACAATGAGTATTTTTTCAAAAATCTAAGTGAAGTGCGTGCTTCGTGGAAGTTGATGAAAGATGGTGTGGCGATCGCGGAAGGCCCCTTGGATCTCCCGCAGATAGCACCGCAGGCGCATGCGATTGTGGAAGTAGCAACCGGTCATGAGCCGGATGCTGGCGGTGAGTATATTTTCCGCGTGCGGTATGACCAAGCCGCGGCGAATGCATGGCATCCTGCCGGTATGCCGATCGCCTGGGATGAAATGCCCTTGCCGTGGGGACAGCGGAAATCCGTTGCACTTGCCGAGTCCGAGCTGGGTGCGGAGTTCAGCGAGACCGATGCGGAAATTACCATTCGTGGGGGGGATCATGTGGCGGTGATCGGAAAATCCAAAGGCTATCTCACTTCGCTCAAAGTGAAGGATCGCGAACTGCTGCGTGCGCCATTGCAATTGAATTTTTGGCGCCCAACCACCAACAATGACGAGGGAGCCAAGCTCCATCATCAGTTGAAAGTTTGGCAATATGCAGGTGCGCGTGCGAGTGCGGAAAAAGTGAATGTGGTGAAGGAGGGCAAGGATGTCATCGTCACTGCGGAACTTAAGATTCCGGCCAATGACAGTTCAGCGAGCCTTCGCTATCGATTCAATGGCAAGGGACAGCTTGAAATTGAGACGAGTTTCCGGCCTGGCAAAGGATTGCCGACCCTCCCGAAGATTGGGTTTCAGTGTGAAATGCCGAGTGATCTCATCCAGTGGAAGTGGTATGGCAAGGGGCCGCATGAGAACTATTGTGACCGACTGGCAGGCGCGTGGACTGCGGTGCATGAGGGCATCGTGCCGGTGTTGTTCCACCGTTATATTGACCCACAAGATGCAGGAAATCGCACCGGAATTCGTTGGGCCTTGCTGGCGAATCCAGCGGGTGGGAGCAGCTTGCGCGTGGATGCGACTGGCAGCAGTCTGTTGGAGATGAGCTGCTATCCCTGTGCGGCCACGGACATTGCTTTGGCGATGCATCAGACGGAAATTCCGAGGCGGGATTTCCAAACGGTGAACTTGGATCATCGCAATTCCGGGTTGGGCGGTACGGATTCTTGGGGAGCTTTGGCCTTGCCTCAATATCGCATCATGCCGGGTCAGGTCTATCAGTGGTCGTTCATCTTGACGCCCTCTGAGATTGCGCCAAGTGCCCCCGCCGTGCCGTTAGTGCGATGATTTTCTAATGGGACTGAGCCTTGGGATGCTGTGTTCCAAGGCTTGAGTGCCGCATCCAGATGCAGATGGCATCGGGGGGCGGCATCGCTCGTTTGTTATTGGCTGAGCGCGCGGTCAAGCGCATGGATGGCATGATCGATTTCCGCGAGACTGATGGAGAGTGGCGGCATGAGGACCACCGTGTCGAGAATCGGCCGGGTGAGGAGGCCGTGGGCGCGGGCGGCGAGGCAAATGGCTTCTCCGAAGCGCTCGGCGATTGGAAATTTCCCGCCATCCGGGCGGCGGAGTTCGATGCCGGCGATGAGTCCGCAGTGGCGGATTTCATAAATCCACGGGTGCTGGGATTTCAGGGTGGCAAGGCTCGTGTGGAAGTGACGGATTTTTTCCGGCAGATGTGTTAAGGTGGCTTCACTCGTGAAAAGCTTGAGATTGGCGAGTGCGGCAGCGCAAGCCAGCGGGTTGGCTGTGTAACTGTGACCGTAGTAGAAGGCGCGGTCCGCTCCGCCGAGGAAGGCATCGTAGATTTTCCCGTGAGTGAGAGTGGCTGCAAGTGGCATGTATCCGCCTGTGAGTCCTTTGGCGAGGCAGAGGAAGTCTGGAATCACATTTTCCTGCTGGCAGGCGAACATCGTGCCGGTGCGGCCGAAGCCGGTCATGACTTCATCCAGGATGAGGTGAACGCCGTGTGTGTCGCACCAAGCGCGCAACTCGGCAAGCATCCCGGGTGGCCAGACGCGCATTTCATTGACTCCTTGGATGAGTGGCTCGATGACGACGGCTGCGATTTTTTCCGTGGGCAAAGCACGCAGTTCGTCGAGTGATGCGACGTGTTGCACGGGAAATCCAGCACCGCGGAAGCGTTCGAAAAAACGGCCGACCCCGCCGAGTGAGGCTGCGCCGAGGGTGTCTCCATGGTAGCCATTTGCGAATGCGATGAAGCGATTGCGCTCGGGTTCCTGAGTTTGCTGACGGTATTGGACCGCCATTTTCAGGGCGCACTCGATGGCGGTGGACCCATCATCCGAGAAGAAGACCCGCTCGAGCGTGTGGGCAGGGAAAAACTGGCAAAGCCGTTGTGCGAGCTCGCCAGCGAGTGGATGGGTGAAGCCGAGGAACGAGGAGTGCGCGACTTTTTGCAACTGCTCATGGATGGCCGCGTTGATCGATGGGTGGGCGTGGCCATGGATATTCGTCCAGATGGATGAGTTGCCGTCGAGGTAGCGTCGGCCTTCAGAATCCCACAGCCAAACTCCCCTGCCGCATGCGATGACCAGCGGCTCGTGACCGCGTGCGCACCACTCGGCCTGACGGGTAAATGGGTGCCAGCAGTGGGCTTGATCAGCTTCGATCCATTGGCGGGTGTCATCACGCATCGGCGTGAGTATTCGTGTTTTCCTGCGGGCTTCAATGCATCAATTTCAGGATAGGTGAAATTCCGGGAATTTTGATAGTTCGTGAATTCACTGGATAAGTGCCGTGGGAGAGTTGAATCCGCCTCTCGCCTGTTGTATGGGTGAAAGGATGCCATCGAAGGATGCTATTTTTAAGAAATTTCGGACTTATGGAAAATTTAAATTTGCAAGATTGGCATGCCCAGTCGGTGGAAGAGGTGAGTGATCGGTTAGAAAGTGAGGTTTCGCGCGGGCTTGGTTTGGACGAGGTGTCTCGGAGGCAGCGTGAATGCGGGCCGAATCGAATGAAGCCGGCGCTTCGGAAGCCAGTGTGGTTGAGGTTTTTAATGCATTTCAACCAGTCATTGATCTACATATTGTTAGTTGCCACTGGGATCTCCGCCGCCCTTGGCGAGTGGGTGGATGCTGTGGTGATTTTCGCGGTGGTGTGGATCAATGCGGTGATTGGATACTTGCAGGAGTCGCGTGCGGAAAAGGCAATTGATGCGTTGGCGAAGATGGTGGTGACGGAGGCGAGTGTGCGGCGGGCCGGTGAGGTTTTCCGAATTCCTTCGGGTGAGTTGGTGCCTGGAGATGTGGTTTTGGTGCAGTCTGGCGACCGCGTTCCGGCGGATTTGCGCTTGTTTGAGGTGCGGAATTTGCAGTTGGAGGAAGCGGCACTCACGGGTGAGTCGCTGTTGGTTTCAAAGCAGGTCGAGCCATTGCCGAAAGAAACTGGATTGGCGGACCGCACGAACCTTGCTTTGATGGGCACTTTGGTGCGGGCTGGTCAGGGGGAAGGCGTGGTGTTTGCAATCGGTGATGCGACGGAGATGGGCAAAATCGCGGAGTTGATGAATCAGGCGGATGATTTGGAAACGCCGCTGACTCGGAAAATCACGAGATTCAGCCACTTGTTACTGTATGTGATTTTAAGTCTATCCGCGTTGACCTTGGGTATTGGGATGCTGCGCGGAGAGGCATGGGAAAGTATGTTTATGGCCTCGGTCGCGTTGGCAGTGGGGGCGATTCCTGAGGGTTTGCCGGCGGCGCTGACGATTACTTTGGCCGTGGGCGTTTCGCGAATGGCCAAGAGGCGCGTGATCATCCGTAAATTGCCTGCGGTGGAAACGCTTGGAAGCACCACGGTGATTTGTTCGGATAAAACCGGGACTCTCACACAGAATCAAATGACGGTGCGTGAGATCTATGCGGCTGGTGTGATGTATCAAGTCACGGGGAGTGGTTATGATGTCGGAGGTGAGTTGAATCTCTGTGATATGCCGGTGGTCGTTGGAGAGAATGCGGCGCTGGTTGAGACGCTGGGTGCGGGGCTTCTTTGCAATGATTCACGTTTGGTCGAGGAGTCGGATGGTCG
>JBEGOB010000053.1:0-3503 GCA_041182265.1 Verrucomicrobiota bacterium
GGAGGATAAGAACCAGTCGTCAAAGAGCAGATGGTTCGCGCAGTAGGCATCGTCATGCATCAGGTTGGTTGCAACGGTTGCCGGATCAAGCACGGAGGGAACGATCGCATTGGAAGGAATGAGAGGCGTCGAATCGCTGTTTCCGATCAGATGGCTCTGAAAGGGCGGATAGGGATTGTTTCCCCGAGGATTCCAGCCCTCAAGCTCGGTCAAGGAGGCCATGGGTCGCAAGGGCATGTGCACCATCACCAAGCGGGATAGGCCGTCGCCGCTCTGGTATCCTGTCGCGATAAAGCCTTTTGAAGTGCTCAAGTTTGGCGTCAGGGAGGAGTTTGCGCTCATCGAGTGATAGGCAATGTCAAAGGTTCCGTTTGCGGGATGGGCTTTCACATTGCCGCTCACCGGGTCGGCCATCGCCATGGAAGCAAGTGGGTTGCTTTGCACCACTCCTTTGGTCGGACGACTTTGTTCGGTGCCGGGTGGGGTTCCGATGGTGATCCTCGGTCCCATGCTGACGGAAAAAAGGGGAACCCAAGGGCCGTCCGCGAGTTCGGCGATGGAGTATCCCACTTCATCGACATCCGTAGGTGGCCAGTAAGCGCCGCCCGAGTCGCTTGGAGCCAGCATGGACATACAGTGATAAGGTTCTGTTACGGCTACGTGGGACGGATGCGTCTGATAGAACGCACCCTTGGACTTGCCGAACGTAAAGTCAAACCCCATGCCCGGGCTCCTGACCCTGTAGGGTCTGGTCACCCGGTCGTTTTTCAACAGGAACCAATATCTGGCAGAAGGGAGGAGATTGCCCGGGCCTGCGAACTCAAACCCAAGGATATTATTCTGATTAAAGCCCTCTCCCAACCTGATGCTACCTGACCAATGCACGTGGCCCGGAAGCCGGGGAGAGAACACCTTCACTTCTCCCGGCTTGAATGAAAGTATGCCGGGCGGAAAGGATATCCCGACAGAACGGAGATCCAAGTAGTGACTCAATGGATATCCTTTTGCGACATTGGCTGCCAGATTCCAATCGATTCCATCACCGCCCCAATTGCCCGCCACATCGGTATACTGCAAGTTTCCCGGAGTCAGGTAGCGGAATTGGCTGTTAGGAACCAGACTCGGATTCTTCAGCCACGGAGCCGTGGCCTGGCTGACGACTGCCAGATTGATCGGCATCGAGCGCCTGTAGTTGATCAACAGTTCTTCATTGACTCCCGTGTAGGGCCCGTCGGTGAGTGCGACATTATAGGGATTCCACAAGGTAATGATCGGAACGAACATCAGCCTCAAATTGTATCTGGTAGGATTTGTGGCCGGAACCGCCACCGCCCTTGCATAAATCAGGCTCTGGAATCTGGCGATTTGGGGATGCAAGCGCTGGACGTGCTTGTAGTTGTAAATGTTGATCACCTTTGGAATGCCGGGGACCATCCAGGCGGAAAGATTTCCAGTGACAACATCCCAAGAGAAAGGGCTTTGCACATCACCCGAATGGACGGAAAAATTCTTGTAGGAAGTGGCATAGCTTACCAAGGACTGCCAAGAGGCGGAAGCGGCTTGGTAGGTGTTAGGCTGCGTGATGGTATTCCCGGGGAGCAGAATGGAGTATTGACTCCATGGATACAGATTCGATTGTGCCGGAGTGGCAGCCGTTACCGCCGCCGCACCTGCGCCAGTCGTGCTCACGTCCAAGGATGGGTTCGGTCTCGTCGGCTTGGGCACCTGGGACGTCGCGCTTGCTGCGGATGACGGCAGATACCGGAACAGCGGAAGCTTGCCGCCCGGATAGCTGCTGTAGACCGCATCCCATCGTTCTGTTAGAATCGACAGGTCCTTTTTCCATCCTCCTGTCGCCACGTTGGTCAGCAACCCGTTGGCATACGTCGTGAAATCATGAAATTTCCTGTCCGGGATCACAGGGTTCTCCTCTTCCAGCAGTGCCATGGTCTTGCGGCTTGCTGCCCGGCGTCCCGGCTTCGCGTTCTGGTTGCTGACCTGGAACGGCTCACGATCCTCGAGCAACGCCGGCAGACCGAAGGCCGACGGATCGGTGATCGTGTGCGACTGTCCCATCTCGGCCAGACCTGTCACATCGTTGACTCTCGGCTCGTAGGGCTGCGCAAGGCGTGCCTTCTGGTTCTCTCCGGAAATCCACCAAGCGATCCTTCCCCCGTTTTCCAGCTCGGTGGGAACCACATGGACCTGACGCGTGTCCGTCGCTGCCAATGAGCCTTCCGCCAACAACGGCACCGTATCTGCCGACGCCGTTGTCAGCACCAACCCGGTCGCATCTCCCATGCTGGGCGTCGCTTTCGAAGCCGCCGAGGAAACCAGCCAATCGACAAAGCGCCCACCGGACGACTCCGCCTGGCTTTTGACCGCGTAATCCGGAGCGATCGGACGGCCGTGGGTTGTGTCATGATTCGTCCCCTCCCAACTGCGCCATACCCCGAGGAGCGACGGGTAAGTCTCGTCGACCAAGTTAGCCGGGGCGGTCACTCGCATGTCGGGTCCTGCCAGGCGCTGCAGTTCCCCGATCGCCATCATCAATGCCATGTGCGCGTTGGCCTTCGCCTCCAGCATCGCGTCGGATTGCTTCGCCGAGCGCAAGGAAATCGCCGAGACCGATTGAATCCCCACCGCCAGAACCAGCAACAGGATCAGCAGCAGCAACGTTGCAATCAGCGCGAAGCCGGATGGCCGGGCACAATCCACGCTGCCTCGACGGGCTCTGGATGAAAGTTTCATGACTCAGGGTTTTACAGCTTTTGCTGTAGTTACAATGTGTGACGATCTGCACCGATTGCAACCCGTAAAATAAAACCGACTTGTGTGATATGTATCCAGGCTCTGGACCCATCCCTCCATGACCGATTCCGTCACCCTGCATTCCATCGGGCGGCCTCGGCGAGGCCACCCTACCCCTTTCCTCACTCTTGGAGCGCGCGCTTTGGCTTCGAGTTTCAGCGGCGCCGGCGGAACAGAAGGAGAATGCCCAAACCACCTAACAGGGCGACTTTCGGCTCGGGGATGACATAGTTGGTGGTGTAGGTCAGGTCCAGATTGGTTCCGCTCTGCACCAGGCTGAACGAACCATTGAGCGGGTTTTGGAAGCCGTCGGTATCGAACGTGAACTTGTTTGCCGAGAAGCCGGTGATCCCCGTCGTGGTCGTGATGATTCCCGCCCAGGTCGCGTTGGCATCCGGGTTCCAGCTGGCCAACGGACCGGCATCCGTTGCGTTCAGCATGCTCACCAGTTGGAAGGTGATCGGGTTTTCAAGCGATGCACCGGTGAGATCCAAGCTGCCGGTGATCGTCAGCAAGTCCCATTGTGCCCCTGCGGTGCCGGTTGATCCGTCGGTGCTGAATTCGAACTGGTAGTTCGATCCTCCGCTCCAGATGTTGCTGCCGGTTTCCAGACTTTCAATACTCGCTCCGGGTGCGAGGGTTGCTCCGCTGTTGAGCGTCACCGTTCCGCCGATCGTTCCCCTGCCGCCCAG
>JBEGOB010000054.1:0-15189 GCA_041182265.1 Verrucomicrobiota bacterium
TTCGACCATTGAGACTCTTCCAAGTATAGATTCATTCTGACAAAACATGCGATTGACGCGGAAACTTTCGAAAGGCTTTCTACAAACATTCCGTATGCGCTGCGGTAACCACCATCCCTAAAAATTAATATCTTATGAGATTCTTGATCCCCCTCGTCCTCGCGCCGCTTGCGTTTGCCCATCCTGAAGATGGCACCAAGCCTGGCGATAGCCCGCACACTGCAGTCCGCACCGGAAACGGCGCTTGGTCCTACGAAGCCGTTCCTCATTGGGGCGAATTGCCAGACGGCAAAATCATCGGCCCGACTCACGGCGGCGTGGTCGTGGATGATGAAAGCGGGCTGATTTATGTATCGACCGACTCCGAGCTTTCGATCGTCGTCTATCAACCAGACGGCAAATTTGTCCGGACGATCGCGCCGGAGTGCCGTGGGTTCCACGCCATGGCCATTCGTCAAGAGGACGGCAAGCCGGTGATCTATGGTGCGCAACTCAACGGCAACAAACCGCCGGTGCGCGTTTGCAAAATCGACACCGAGGGGAAAATCCTGTTGGAAATTCCGAATGCGGGCACTGGCGAAGTTCCGGGTGGATGGGGCGGCCTCACCGCCGTCACCGTCGCACCGGATGGCAGCATCTTCGCCTCCATGGGCTACGGCTCGAACACCGTCCACAAGTTCGACACCACCGGGAAAATCATCAAATCGTTCGGCAGCAAAGGCGCGGATGAAAAACAATTCAACACGCCGCACGGCCTCGCGATCGACACTCGCTTCGGCGCTCCACGCCTACTCGTCGCAGACCGGGAAAAACGCCGTCTCGTCCACTTCGACCTCGAAGGGAACTGGATCGGTGTCCACGCGTCGAATCTGCGTCGCCCATGCTCGGTGAGCCTGCATGGCGACCACGTCGCGATCGCCGAGCTTGAGTCGCGCGTGACCATCATCGACAAGTCTGGCACGCCAGTTTCCTTCCTGGGAGACAATCCAAACAAGGGCCAGTGGGCGAATTTCGGAGTGCCGCCACAAGACCAGAAGCTTGGAATTTTCACCGCGCCCCATGGCCTAAGCTTTGATAAAGCGGGAAATCTCTACGTGCAGGATTGGAATAAGACGGGCCGTGTGACCAAGCTCACCAAGCTCTGACCCATCGCCGAGCTGCGCGAAATTTGTGAAATCATCAAAATTTTCGCGTAATATTTCGCCCATTTCCGGTAATCATCACCGGAAACCATGGCGAGCCAAGCATTAGACCCTCAAGAAAACCTTGTCGCACTCATCACGCGGCATCAGGCGGCGCTGCACGGCTACATTCTCAGCCTTCTCCCGGACCGGGCGAAGGCTGACGACGTTTTGCAGGAAACCAATCTTGTGCTTTGGCGCAAGGCGGCCGACTACGATCCGTCCCGGCCGTTCATGCCGTGGGCGTATCGCATCGCGCACTTTCAAGTCAAAGCCGCCTGTCGCGACGCCGCGCGTGACCGGCATGTGTTTGATTCCGATTTGCTCGATCTACTCGCCGCCGAGGACGATTCCGATGTCGAGGGCACGGCAGCGCTTGACCATGCATTGCGGGATTGCCTCGACCAACTGCCGGCCGACAAGCGCGAGTTGATTCTCCACCGCTATCAGCCGGATTCCACCGTCCATGACATGGCGGCGCTGCGCAATCTCAGCCCAGGTGCCCTCTCCGTGCAACTCCACCGCATCCGCCAACTGTTGGAAAATTGCGTTTCAGGAAGACTCAAGCAAAGCGCCCTATGAAACTGGATTACGACGCCTCACGCCTCGACGAGCTGCTCCAGCGCTTGCTCGACGACTGCCTCACGGGAAATGATCGCGCGGCTCTAAATTCGATCCTGCGGCAGTCGAGCGCCGCCCGTTCCCAATATCGCACGACGCTCAAGCTGCACGCCGCTTTGATCCGGCATCCGCAAGCGTTGGTGCAAACCGTGGTGCCGCTTGCCAGCGCAGAGCCACGCCACACGCAGCGCCGCTGGTGGCTCGGGATCGCTGCCGCCGCCTGCATTTTACTCGGCCTCGGCATTTCTCAAATCCCGCCGCGCGCGCCAGCCAGCATCTCCGGCATGAGCTCCGCCGTTTGGACTGGCGGCGCACGCCCGAATGATGTCCTACACACCTCGAGCGCGCCGCTCGACCTAGCAAGTGGCTTCGTCGAGGTCAGCTTCCGCAGCGGCGTGCGCGTGATTCTCGAAGGACCCTGCCGCTTTCACGTGAGCTCAGAAAGCTCGATGGATGTCGCGCACGGCCGCGCCACCGTCAAAGTGCCCAAGCACATCGACGGCTTCCACCTCGACACCCCAGCCGGCCGCATCACCGATCTTGGGACGGAATTCGGCGTCGCAGTCGGGTCCGGAGTCGAGGGTCCGGTCATCCTCACTGAAGTGTTTGATGGAGAAATTGAGATTCCCGCCGAGGAGACACCGCGCAAGCGGATGCAGTCCGGGGATTCACTCGCCATCGTCCGTGAAACAAGTGGCACGCGCTTGATTTCCACCTTGGGTGACTACCGTGTGGACTTGGGAGACTCCGCGCGCAGTCTGCCTGCGGCTTCCAGGGCGACACCTGCGCCCGGCAATCTTGCGCTCGGCAAGCCCGTCACCAGCCCAGCGCACTACTCGATGCCGCATGGCAGCGTTTTCCCTGCGGATTCCCTCACGGACGGGCGCCTGAACGACTCCGGCTCACCGGGCGATTGGTCATTCTGGCTCGCGCCTAACGGAGATAGCGGCGAGTTCACGGTCGATCTGCTGGCGACCCATGAAATCGGACGGATCCAGTTGCAAAACACACGCAACCGGACCCACGGCGACCGCGGCATGCGGCACCTCGCCGTTTCCGTCTCCGAGAATGGTCACGAATTCCGGGAAATCGCGCGTGCCGAGCTTCAGCCGATTCCGGCAGGCTGCGGGCCGGGCGTGGATTTCCCGATCGAGTCTCTGACATTTCCGCCGGTGACCTGCCGCTTCGTCAAGATCACCGGCCTCAGCCACTACAAGCATCCGGAACGTCCGGAAGAGCACGTCAACCGAGGTGGCGGACTCAATGAAATTCAAATTTTCACGCCATGAAATGGATCCACCTAAGCGCCGTTTTACCCTTGATCTTCAGCGCCGGATGCGGCCAGAAAGATCGTGCCGCCACCTCCACGGCCGCCGCCGTGGAAACCGCGCTTCCCGAGCGCATCACCTTCAATAAACACATCCGGCCGATCTTCTCAGACACCTGCTTTTCCTGTCACGGCTTTGATGCAAACACGCGTGAGGCGGACCTCCGGCTCGACACGCCGGAAGGTGCCTACGCCAAACTCCAAGACTCCGAGGAGCGCGCCATCGTCCCCGGAAAACCGGATGAGAGCGCCATCCTCAAGCGCATGCACTCGACGGACCCAGACGATGTGATGCCGCCGCCGGATTTCCACAAAGACCTCACCGATGTCCAAAAAAGTCTGGTCCGCTCATGGATCGAACAAGGCGCGGAATACGAGGAACACTGGGCATTCACCCCCATCGAAAAACCCGCGATTCCCAAACTTGCGGAAAATTCCGCTGAAGTCGCGAACCCGATTGACGCTTTCATTCTCGCGCGCTTGGAGACGGAGAAAACCAAGCCCTCGCCACTCGCAGACAAGGCCACCCTGCTGCGCCGTCTGTCGCTCGACCTAACGGGACTCCCGCCCGCCACCGCCGATCTCGAAGCCTACCTGAAAGACTCGCGCCCGGACGCTTACGAGCGCCAAGTCGATCGGCTGTTAGAATCTCCGCACTATGGCGAGCGCATGGCAGTGCCCTGGCTCGACATCGTGCGCTTCTCCGACACGGTCGGCTACCACGGAGACCAAAACGTCCGGACCTTTCCCTACCGCGACTACGTGATCCGCTCGCTCAACGACAACAAGCCCTTCGACCAATTCACCGTCGAGCAACTCGCCGGCGACCTGTTACCCGACGCCACCGACGAACAACTCATCGCCACCGGATTTCTCCGCCTCAATCTCATGACACGCGAGGGCGGCGCACAACCGAAGGAATATTTGGCGAAATCCATGGGCGACCGTGTCCGCGCCGTGGGTGCCGCTTGGCTCGGACTCACCACCGGTTGCGCCGAGTGCCACGACCATAAATTCGATCCCGTGACCGCCAAGGATTTCTACTCGTTAGGCGCGTTTTTCGCCGATGTCCGCCAGTGGGGAGTTTACGCAGACTACGCCTACACGCCAAACCCCGAGCTCCGGGGCGTCAACAATGACTGGCCGTTTCCGCCAGAAATTCATGCGAAAAATGCCGCGCTCGAGCAGCGGATCGCCGAGCTGCAGCGCGCGGCGGTGGATGTGTTAGCGCCTGCTAAGTCCCCAAGCACCGATGCTGCCGTGAGCGCGTGGAGTGCCCAAGCCGCCTCCTTCATCACCGCGAATCCCAGCGCTTGGCAGGCGCTGGCCGCCGCCACGGTGCAGACAGCGAAAAAGACAGCGCACGAACTCGGCGAGGACCACTCGATCACCTTCACCGGCCCGCAAACCAAGGATGAAATCGTCACCATCGACTTCCCGCTGCCTGAGATCGCCGTGCGCGCCATCCGCCTCGAAGCCCTACCATCCCCGAAAAATGGTGGGAAAGTCGGACGCCAGCCGAATGGGAAATTTGCGGTCACGCCGACCTTTGCCCTGCATGCGGGCGAGCGGCACGAGCCCTTGAAAATCGCGTGGAGTCAGGCAGACAAGCGCAGCCCGCACCAATACCGGAATGGAGATTCCGCCTCGCTCTTGGAAGCGGAGTGGCGGTCCGCTCCCGCGCTGTGGGAAGAGCCTCAGGACGCCGCATCCCATCCGCAGCAGGCGCTCTATCACTTGGAAATCCCACAGGCCGCCGCCGCCGGACGCGTGCTCAGAGTCACACTCGCCAGCGCAGACATCGGCCGCGTGCGCCTCAGCGTGACCCCCTTTGGTGATGCCGTGCCCGGCCAGGCAAGCGCCGTGCGCAAAGAACTCGCCGACGCACTCCTCACGCCACAAGCGGACCGCAGCAGCGCGCACCAGCAGGAAATTTCCGCTGCATGGATGCAGGCAACCCTAGCCGATTCCTCACTCCCCGCAGCCTACCGCGCTTTGCGAAACAGCATCATCGACTGCCGCGCCGGCTATGCCCATTCCGTCGTCGCGCAGTCCGTGCCAGAGGACAAAATCCTAACGGTAAATTTACTCCCGCGTGGAAGTTGGATGACTCCGGGCGAGGAAGTGCAGCCTGCCGTGCCAGAATTCCTCCCCCATGAATCGCTGAAAAATAACGGAAAACGCCTCTCACGCCTGGACCTCGCCAAGTGGTTGGTGAACGCGGAAAATCCACTCACTGCCCGCCATTTCAGCAACCGTCTGTGGAAGCAATTTTTCGGCAAAGGCCTCTCCAATGTTCTCGATGATTTAGGAAACCAAGGCGAGTGGCCCTCCCATCCCGAGCTGCTGGATTGGCTGGCAATCGAGTTCCGCGAATCCGGTTGGGACATCAAGCACATGGTCCGCCTCATGGTGACGAGCCGCACCTACCGCCAGCAATCCGCAGCACGCAAAGACATCGCGGAAATGGACCCCGCCAACCGCCTGCTCGCAGAACAATCCGCACGCCGCCTGGATGCCGAGTTCATCCGCGACAACGCACTCGCCGTCTCCGGCTTGCTGAACCAACGCATCATCGGCGGCCCTAGCGAAAAGCCCTATCAGCCGGAAGGTTACTATGTGAACCTCAATTTCCCCGAGCGGAAATACAACGCCAGCACCGGTGGCAACCAATACCGACGCGGCCTATACATGCACTGGCAGCGGACGTTTATGCACCCGATGCTCGCCGGCTTCGACGCGCCGAGCCGCGAGGAATGCACAGCGGACCGCTTCCAGTCGAACAGCCCGCAGCAAGCGCTCACCTTGTTGAATGATCCATCCTTCGTCGAGGCTGCGCGTGGTTTCGCCCTCCGTCTGGAGCGTGAAATGCCGGACGCGGGCGATGCGGAGAAAATCCAGCATGCCTTGCTGCTCGCCGTTTCACGCAAGCCAAAGGCCGGCGAAGTCGAGGGACTTTTGGAATTTCTAACCCAACAGCGGAAACACTATCAGACCAAGCCTGCGGACGCTGCAGCATTTCTCAAAACCGGCCTATCCGATCCCGGCAGCGGCCATGATCCAGCGGAACTTGCCGCGTGGGCACAACTGTGCCGCGTCATCCTCAACCTTCACGAAACCATCACCCGCTACTGAGCCATGAAGCATCCACTCATCGATTCCTTCGAGCGTTACCAACAGGATTTCAGCCGCCGGACCTTCCTGCAAAAAAGCTTCGCCGGCATCGGCGGCATGGCACTCGCACAGCTGTTAGGCGGTGGCGCGGCCACATCGCGCGCGGCGATTCCATTCATCCAGGGACAAGGCGGCCTGCACTTCCCGGCGCGCGCCAAGCGGATTGTCCACCTCTGCATGGCGGGTGGGCCGTCGCACTTGGAGTCCTTCGATCCCAAGCCGCAGTTGAACGCGCTGCATGGCAAGCCATTCCCGGCCTCTTTCACGGCTGGGCAGCAGCTTGCGCAGCTGCAAGGCAGCCAATTGATCGCGCGCGGCTCGTTCACCAAATTCCAAAAATGGGGCGAGAGCGGCATTGAAATTTCCGAACTTTTCCCACACATCGGGTCCATTGCGGATGACATCTGTGTGGTGCGCTCGATGGTCACGGAACAGATCAACCACGATCCTGCGCACGCATTCATGAACTCCGGGTCGATTTTGAAGGGCCGCCCGAGCATGGGTTCATGGCTGCTTTACGGCCTTGGTGCGGAATCACAAAATTTACCGGGTTACGTCGTGATGGTTTCGCGCGGTGCAGAGCCGGACCAGCCAATTTCCGCGCGCCAATGGAGCGCGGGATTCCTGCCTAGCAAGTTTCAAGGCGTGCAATTTCAAAGCCAAGGCAGCGCGGTCCATTACGTCGGCAGCCCGGATGGAGTTTGCCAATCCACTCAACGCCAAGTCATCGATGAAATCCAAAGGCTCAACGGCAAGCTGCGTGACGAGCGCGTGGACCCGGAGATCGAGACCCGGATTTCCCAGTATGAAATGGCCTTCCGCATGCAGTCCTCAGTGCCGGAATTGTCCGACATGCGCGGCGAGCCACAGCACATCCTCGACATGTATGGCGTGAAGCAACCGGGCGACGGCTCCTTTGCCAGCAATTGCTTGTTAGCCCGCAGAATGTTAGAGCGCGGCGTTCGTTTCGTGCAGCTCTATCACCGTGGCTGGGACCACCACGGCGGGATCGAGCAGAAGATGCCTGCGACGGCCAAGCTCACGGACCAGCCGTCCGCCGCGCTGGTGAAGGATTTGAAACAACGCGGCCTGCTAGAAGACACTTTAGTCATCTGGGGCGGGGAATTCGGCCGCACGCCGATGGGCCAGGGAACCGGGCGCGACCACCACATCAAGGGCTTCAGCCTTTGGATGGCCGGCGCGGGGATCAAGCCGGGCATGGTGCATGGTGCGACGGACGAGCTCGGTTATGCATCCGTCCAGGACATCGTGCATGTCCGGGATTTGCACGCAACCTTGCTCCATCAGTTTGGCATCGACCACGCTCGTTTCACGACAAAGTTCCAAGGGCTCGACTACAAGCTAACAGGCGTGGAGCCAGCCAAGGCGGTAAAGGCGATCATGGCTTGAAATCATCCGGATTGACAGCAAATGGACGGATGATGGATAAGAAATGGGTTGAAACTCACCTCCTTCATCCCTCCCCTGCTCGCCCTAGCCATCGTCGGTGGCTGGATTGGCACGCGCCGCCAGTCGATTGCCACGCTTGAGCAGGAGTCGCGCATTTTGCACCAGCGCATCGCCGCCCGCAGCACGGGTGGTGCCTCGGACTCGCCAGACGAGCGGCCCGCACCACCGGAAAAGTCCGCGAAGCATGAGGAACGCATCGATTGGAAAAAGCTAGCCGCCAATTTTTCGGAAATGCGCAATAACGGCGGGATGCGCGACATGCGCGCAACAATCCGCCTTCAAAGCCGGCTGCAAAAATTCACCAAAGAGCAAATCCTCCAGGCGCTGGACGAAATTTCCGCGCTCAATCTGGCGGATGAGGACACGCAAATGCTCGAAGCCATGCTGATTGGTCCGTTGATGAAAAAGGATCCGGAACTCGCGTTGACTCAGTTCATCGACCGCATTCAGGACGATGGGAACAGCGTCGCATGGCAGCTTTCCCATGGACTTCAGGAGTGGGCAGCCAAGGACCCGATCGCTGCCATTGCTTGGTTTGACGCACAAATCGCCGCAGGAAAATTTGATAGCAAATCGCTCGATGGGAAAAGTCGGCCACGCATCCAGTTTGAAGGAGGCATCATCAACACCCTGCTTGGCACCGATCCGCAAGCGGCGGGCAAGCGCCTTGCCGCCATGCCGGAAGACCAGCGCGGTGAGGTGCTTTCGCAATTTCAATTCACCCGCATGAGCGATGAAAGCCAGCTGGCCTTCGCGCAACTTGTCCGCGAGCAAGTGCCAGCGAAGTCTCAGGGCGACGCACTCGCCCGCCAAGCCGCGCAAATCGCCTCAAATGGCGACTACGAAAAAGTCAGCGACTATTTCAACCGCATCCAAGCGACGCCCGAAGAGCGTGCCAAGTGCGCCCAAGAAGCCGCCGAAGTGAAAATGCGGCGCTACAACCAGAAGAAGCCGACGCGCGAGGACTTCGAGACCATGCGTGACTGGCTCGGCCAGCAAGCGCCAGATGCCAAGGACCGCATCACCGGAGAAATTCTTGGAAACGCCATGCAAGGCAGCAAAAAAATGGAGTTCGCCGAAGCCTCGGAATTGGCACTCCAGTATCATGAATCCAGCGGCAACGACGACGTGCTCGGCGCGTTTCTCGAAAGCTGGCCCGCGCGCAATCACAAGCAAGAGGCACGCGCACTCGCCGAAAAAATCTCAGATGCGAAACGCCGTGAGGAAATCTTAACTCGCTTGAAATAAACGCCATGAAAATTTCCATCACCTGTTCCGTCATCATTCTCATCGTCGGAGGCGCGTGGGGACTGCGCGACCAGCAGCGGCTCAACGCCATCCGTGAGCGCCACACCCAACTCAGCGCAGAGGCCGCAAAATTTGGGATTTCCGTGAATCTCAAAGACACCGAAACCAGCGCCCGCCTCACCAAGCGCGAGCGTGCAGACGGTGCCGTCGAGGCCAAACTTGCCGCCAAAGAGTTCATCGCCTTCGCCCTAGAAATGGAAGCCGCCGAGAAAAGCGGTGACACGACGCGTCGCGAGGCGACCCAAGAACGCGTCACTGCGATGCTCGAACGCATCATGGCGCTCGATTCCGGGCAGTTGAAAATTCTCATCGACGAGGTGCGTGCCGCCACCCAGCTCAAGGATGAGATGCGCAAGGGAATCGTCGGATTCTGCATCATGACCTTGGCGAGCGACCACCCGCAGTCCGCGCTCGCCATTTTCACCGAGTCGTCCGACCTCTTTGAAGACGACAGCATGGGCAACCACGTCATCTCCACGTCGCTGGCGGGGTGGGCCAAGGATGATCCCCAAGCGGCTCTCGAATGGTTGAGAAAAAACTCTGAAAAATTTCCGGATCTCATCACGGACGACGCGAAAAAAGGCCTGATCTCCGGGGCCGCCCGCCAGGACCCGCAACTCGCCTTCAAGCTCATCAGCGAGCTGGGCATCAAGCAGCCGACGGAAGCGATTTCCGCAATCATGGGTGCCGCACAAACCGCGGAAGAGCGGACCGACAGCCTCGCCGCCCTGCGCGCGCACCTCGCGACACTTCCAGAATCTGAGGCGCGGGATGCCTCGGAAAACGCGATCCGCCAACTGGCCGGAAATGTCGTGCGCGACGGCTTCGACGAAGCGAGCGCCTGGCTCAACTCCGCAAAACTCTCGCCCGCCGAGCTTGAAATCTTCGCCGGCAGTCTCTACCCGAGCAAACAAAGCGAAACCGGGAAATGGGTCGAATGGCTCGGCAGCACGCTGGCACCGGAAAAAAGTGAGGAATACATCAAGAACGTGATGCACCGCTGGACGCAGAGCGACTACCAAGCTGCCGGCACGTGGCTCACCAACGCCCCAGACGGCCCAGCCAAGCAGGCGTCCATCCGCAGCTATGCCGAGACGGTCGCGCAGTATGAACCGGAAACCGCGGCGCAATGGGCGCTCACCCTGCCACCCGGCAAGAAGCGGAAGGAAACTCTCGCCTCGATCTATCACAGCTGGCCGCGCGAGGACGAGGCGGGCAAGCAAGCTGCCGAGGCCTTCGCCACCCAGCACAAAATTAACAAGTGATTGGAAATCATCCGCTTCTGCAGGCGGATCGCGCGTGTCGTGAAATTTCCCACCGCGCGTCAATAACGCATCACCCGCGACAGGAAGCGCTGGCAAAGCGCGGACGCCGGAGCCCCAAACAAATCGCCCGGCGCTGCCAATTCCTCGATTTTTCCGGCCGCAACAAACGCGACTTGGTCTGCAACCGCCCGCGCAAATCCCATTTCATGCGTGCTGAGAATGATATCCTGCCCCGCTTCCGCCAACTCCTGAATCAGCTCCAAGACCTCCGCCGTCATCTCCGGGTCCAACGCGGATGTCGGCTCGTCGAGAAATAGAACTTCCGGTTGGTGCGCCACCGCACGCGCGATGCCCACGCGCTGCTGTTGCCCGCCGGAAAGCTGCGCCGGGAGCTTATCCGCATGATCCAGCAAGCCAAAGCGCGCCAATGCCTGCTCCGCCAATGCCTGCGCATCCGCCGCGGCGCGCCCATGCACTTTCTCCAAGGGCAACGCGATGTTGCGCCGCGCCGTCATGTGCGGAAATAAATTGAACTGCTGAAAGAGAAATCCATTACGCCGCCGGTAGTCCAGCAGCGCCAGCGGGTCCGCACCCAGCGCGTGACCATTCACCGCCACCGCCCCTTGATCCGGGATTTCCAAGCCGCCGAGCACTCGCAACAAGGTGCTTTTCCCACCGCCTGACGGGCCGATGAGCACCAGCACGCGCGCCGACTCAATCCCGAGCGACAAGCCGTCCAGCGCTCGCGTCTTGCCATAGCATTTCACCAAATCACGCGCCTCAAGTCTCATCCCGGAACCGCCTTTCCAACCAGTGCGACAACCACGCCACCGGCAATGTTAGAACAAGGTAACCCAGAGCCAGCGGCACATATGCCTCCAAGCCCGCATACGAACGCGAAATGAAATTCCGCGTGTTGTAAAAATACTCCGCAACCCCGATGACATTGAGCAGCGACGAATCTTTGATCAGCGAGACGAACAAGCCCGCCATCGCCGGCAGCACACGCCGCAAGGCCTGCGGGAAAATCACGTAACGGTAAATTTGAAATCGGCTGAAACCCACCGCCCGCGCGGATTCCCACTGCGTTTTCGGAATGCTCTCCACCCCGCCACGCAGAATTTCTCCCAGATAGGCACCTTCAAACACCGACAGCAGTAAAATCCCAATCAGCAACTTGTCATCCAGCCCCTGCTCCGCCAAAGGACGGGCCAGCAAGGGCGCAAAAATCACGAAATAACCAAACAACAAGTGGACCAACAGCGGCGTGTCCCGGACGAACTCAAGAAAAGCCCGGCACGTCCACCTCACCACAAGCCACGGCGAGCGCTGGCCAAACAAAAACAAGAGACCGAAGACGATGCTCCCGCCAAGCGCGGCAAAGGAAATCCCCAAAGTCACCCACCACCCGCGCCACAGAGTTTCCCGATAGTCCCACGCCTTCGACCAATCCGTCTGCGTCCCCAAAGCCGCGAAAACCGTGGTGCACAGCCAGCCCATCAGCCCCACGAGAAGGAGGGCCACAAGCATGTTGGGAAGCCACGGACGACGCATCATTTCCTAGCGCAAAATGAAGGGGATTCCCGCGGCTTCGAGCGCTTTTTTCTCATCCCGCAAATACTGCTCGCCCAATTTCCCGAAACCATCCTCGGCGCGGAATTTCTCCAAAAATGCATTCACCTGCTGGAGAAGCTCCTCATTCCCCTTCGCCACGCCCACCGCCCACGCCTCCTCAACAAAGGGATCCAGCAGAGCTCGCGTGCTCGCCTGATTCTCCTTCGCGTATTTTAAAACACTCAATTGATCGTAAATAAACGCATCCGCCCGGCCCTGCGCGACCTCCATCACACACGCCGTTTGATCCTCGAAAACCACGCGCTTGATCTCAGGTAAATTCTGGCTTGCCCACGTCTCACCCGTCGTCCCCGCCTTGACCGCCACCGTCCGACCCGACTTTTTTAAATCCTCGATCGACTGGAATCCCGACTCCCGCCCGACCAACAAAGCGAGCCCGGTGAAGGCGTAGGGATTTGAAAAATCCAGCGACTTCCGGCGCTCGTCCGTCGCCGTCATCGAGGAGAGAATCAAGTCGATGTTCCCCGTGTTCAGCGCGGGGATCAGCCCGGAAAAGTTCATGGGGACGATCTGCAAGGGCCGGCCAAGATCGGCCGCCATCGCCTCCGCAAGCCGCACGCTCACGCCATCCGGCTTCCCCGCCTTATCCTGCATTTCAAAGGGCGGATAACTCAGATCCATCCCCACACGCAGCAAATCCGCGCCGCCCGCAGGCTTCTCACGGCAGCCCGCCAGCGGCAACACAAGCAGGCAGAAGAAATAGGCGAGAACCCGGCGACGTGCGATCATGCGGCGCAGCATAGCCACCCACGCAACAAACGGAAGCGCAGACTCACGCCTGTAAAATTGTGCAAAAAGGCAAAAGCATCACCGCTTTGGGTGATAGTCACCGGCGTCTCAAAACGATACCTATTTGTCCACTGCCGTGTCTTGTGACTTGAGCGAATTCCGATGAGCTTCTTTGACTCACGGAAAAAAAGATTTACTTTGTATCCACCGTGTAACTCAATACCCCGAATTTACGCGAGTGGGAAAAGCTTTCTGAGCCCCCTAAACTCGTGCAGAATCAAAAACCCCAAACCCATGAAATTTCGACATTTCCCCCGGCAGCGCAACGCCCGCAAACTTGAAGCACGCGGCTTCGCGCTCATCGTCACGCTTTCTCTCATGATTCTGCTGACGGTCGTCGCGGTTGGACTGCTGACGCTTTCCAGCATCAGCTTGCGCGCCTCCACGCAGCACAGCGACATGCAAACCGCCCGCGCGAATGCCCGCCTCGCGCTCATGCTGTCCATCGGCCAGCTGCAAAAATTCACCGGTCCGGACCAACGCGTCACCGCTCCGGCGGACCAGCGGACCTCCGGCGATGGCAGCCAATCCTCAGCAGCCATGGTGAATCGCCAATGGACGGGAGTTTTCACCTCATGGCCGGCCACCCTCACGGACCGCCCGGATGCCAAGGGGCAATTTCTCACTTGGTTGGTCTCCGGGGATGCCTCCAAGGTCGCCACCGACACCGCGGCAGACACCGCCGCCGCCACCGACACACTTGAGTTGGTGGGAGCCGGCACGCTCGGCAGCGCAGCCACCGGCCAAGTGAAAGTGCCAGTCATCAAGCTCGCACAGCGCAACGGCAAGACAGCGCGCCTCGCTTGGTGGGTCGGTGACCAGGGGCAAAAAGCCGCCATGTCCACCCCGCTTCCACCCACCGGCGCGGCCTTGGCAACCGTGCGGAACAATTTGCAAGCCGCTCCTCGCAGCGACACGGAATTGGCAAAAATCGGGGCGACGCTCCCCTTCGCGTCGCTCGCCGTGGATGACGCACGCCTCCCGCTCCTCACCAGTTGGAAGCAAGCCGAGCTCCTCTCCACCACGCCCACCGCACCGCGCGGACTTTTCCACGATCTCGCACCCTCGTCCACCGGCCTGCTGACAAACATCCGCGAGGGCGGCTTCCGCAAGGATCTCTCGCTCCAGCTTGAGCGGCCGGCCTCATCCGCCCCCAGAGACCCGCTTTACCGCGTCGGCAGCGAAAATGGCATCAACCTCCAAGAACTCTGGAGTTATTACAATCTCTACAAAGTCATCTCACGCTCCGGCACGCCCACCTTCACCACCGGCAGCGGCGAACGCATGGCCTCGCGCACGCCTTACCTCCAAGTCGCCAGCGGCCCCGCCTCTTGCCAACTGGATGACAATTTCTACTTCAAGCAACCCGTCATCATCAGCTACCAACTCGTCCTCTCATTCAAGGCCGTGAAAACCGTGGTCGGTGCCGCCACGGTCAACCGCCTCCGCGTCGTGGCCGACCCGATCGTCACTTTCTGGAACCCGCTCGACGTCCCAGTCTCCATCCCGACCGCCTCGTTCATGTCGATCAAGTATTGGCAGGTGCCTTACGACCTCTACATCAGCGTGAATGGTGCCGCCCCCTTGCGCTACCCGCTTGCCGCCTCGCTCGCGAAAAAAACAGTCGATGCTGCGGGAAACATGAAAAAGGAAATGGATGCCAATTACCTCAGCCTCCGCGCCGGAGAAACTCAGCAACTTGTTTTCAAACCCGGCGAAGTCATTAAAGTCTCACAAAAAGGTCCACCGGGCTCAGTCAGACACAACCTGCCAGGCAGCGCCGGATTCTTTTACGAGGAAGGTTACGCACTTGATGTGGTCGATTCCCTCGACAACTACCTCGACCTCAAGACCGACAACGACATCATCACCTACGAAGCGCGGCCGAACAATATGACAAGTGGGAAAACATCCACGTCAGGGAACTGGCTAGTAAACCATACCCGCCATTTCTCACTCACTCACCACGAATACTATATCGGCGCAGACCGTGACCCCAGCAACAGCGGAAACGTCAGCCTTGGCATCGGCGGCATGTTCATCGACTGGGATTTCGGCAACAAGCGCGTCGGCATGAGCGAAAACCGCGGCGTCGCCCCTCCCGGAGTTGCAGGCACCAAACCGCCGAGCGATCGCCTCTACGCTGAACGTTTCCCAGAAATTTTCAAACCTCTGACGCCTGCGGACAGCCGCCCCTTGTCCGCCATCGAGCTGCTCACCAACAAAGCGCCATTCATGCTGATGTCCTATGAGGCCAAGACGGAAAACGGCTCTGCATCTGGCACGCGCTTCCTCTCGCGCTTCAACCCGAAGGCGCTGCACGTGGATTTCTACGACCTCTCGCCGGCCGAGCGCGACATTCTCCCTTACGAGTTCCGTGCCGAGCCGCTTGTCAGTTGGAAGAACCGCAGCATCGAAG
>JBEGOB010000055.1:0-12950 GCA_041182265.1 Verrucomicrobiota bacterium
GCCAATGCAATTCGAGGACATGAAAGCTCCCGCCCAACTGCGCAGGGTGGATGAGCGTTTGAAATTGCTTCATCAGCCCGGCTTGCACGCTGCCCTCAAGACTGAGGAGCCACGCGCGCCCCACTTCGGTGAGCCAAGTGCCTTGGTTTTTGAAAACCCCCACTTGGCATCCGAGCCGCATCCCTGCCTCTGCAACTGCCGTGAAATCAACATGCGCAGTGATGTCGATTTCCCCCGGCCGCTCAAGTGGATCCTCGGCCGCACGGTGTTTTGAAAAAGTCCGCAGCGTGCCAGTCCGCCGCTCAGGGTGATAATACTCCGGCCGGGCGAACCCGTAGTCGGGCCAAATCAGCAGACCCGAGGAAAGGCTGCGAAGAAGCGGCGCGAGGAAATCCTCGAAATTCGTCCGGACTTCCGTGCAGTAGCCTTCGGGAAAATTCGTGCCAAGCCGCGCAGTCGCCACAAGCAGTGGAAGTGCCTCGATCTCACGAGAAGCCGCCCATTGGAATCCCTCGTCGGCGCGATTCTCGACCCGGCATTCATACCAAACTCCATTTTTCCACTCGACCCGGTGGAATGGCAGGGCATCCAGGAGCTCGTTTCCAAACGCGATCCCTGGCAGCGGGTTTTCCCAAAGTTCTTGAAGCTGGCTGACAAAAATGACCTGCGCTTTGAAACCTTTAAGAGACTCACGCTGAGCAGACTGCAAACGTGCAAGCGGCTCGGGAATGACGTATTCAAGCGCGGCGAAGGCGTCCGGGGCGAGCTGGCAAATCGCAGTCAGGATGTCGCCGGCCAGCGTGCCGTCATGCGCACCGGACTCGATGATCCGCCATGCCTCGGGCCGTCCAAGGCGTTCCCATTCTCGCAAAAATCGCCGCGCCAGCAACTCGCCAAACAGCGGCCCAACACTGACGCTGGTGAAAAAATCGCCGCCGCGCCCGACTTGGCGCGTCTCCCGGGCGTAGTAGCCCAAATCCGGGTGATAAAGCGCGCCTGCCATGAAATCAACAAATGGCAGCGGGCCATCACGCGCGATCCGCTCGCGTAAAATCACTCCCAACGAAGGGGTTGCGGGCGGCTCGCCAATGCGATAAGCTGCCGGGCGTTTGTCCGCTGGAAGGTGCGGCGATGAATCTGGAGTCGGCATGGCGAGTCAAAGAAAATTAAATCGGAAGAAGAGCAGCAAGTCATGGTTCTTAAAGCGCAAAGGCTTTTGGCTTGGGCTGCTCTTGCTCGGCGCAATCACGGCGGGCACTGGCTGGATTTTCATAGACGGCTACACGCAGGTTTACCGTGAACGCGCAACGACTTATGACTTGGATCGCATCAATGACCTTGAGGAGCCAAGCATCATTCTTGACCGAAACGGCAAGGAAATCGGCCGGATATTCGTGCAGAACCGCAGCGTCATCCCGATCACGAAAGTTCCTGAAATTTTCATCCAAGCGCTGCGAGCCGGTGAGGATTCGCGATTTCTCACTCACCATGGCGTCGATTACATCGGCGTGGTCCGGGCGGCGATTTTGAATGCGCAGGGAGGCAACCAAGGCGCGAGCACGATCACGCAGCAGTTGGCGCGGAATGCGTATGACTTGAAGCAAGAGGCGGTGCAGCGTCAGGAAACAACGATCCAGCGGAAAATGGTGGAAGCGTTTTTGGCACGCCGCATCGAGGACCGCTACACCAAGCGCGAGATTTTGGAATTCTACCTCAATCGGATTTATTTTGGCAGCGGGTTCTACGGGATTCGCTCGGCAAGTTTGGGGTATTTCGGCAAAGAGCCGATGGATCTGAGCGCGCCGGAATGCGCGTCGCTGGTGACCTTGATCAAGAACCCAAGTGCGCGCTCGCCACTCAACTCATTGGAACAGAACTTGGCAGGTAGAAATTACGTGTTGGGCCGGATGCATGAGGAAAAAATGATTTCCACGGCGGAATTGGTCGAGTTCCGGGCCAGTCCCCTGCTCCTGAACCCTCAGCCCTTGCGGCGCGGGACCTCGCACCTGTATGAGCGGATCGCAGAGGCCGTCGGCAAGGCTCTTGGCGAGGATGGATTGGCTTCGGGAAAATTCAAAATTCACACCACGATTCTAGCGGAGGCGCAGAGTGCGGCGCAGGCGAAATTGCGCGAAACCCTGGCAGCAGCGGAGGCACGCCCAGGATACCGGCACCAAAAATACGGGGATTTCCAAAAAGGTGGCAAGCAGGCCCCCGAGTATTTGCAGGGTGCGGTGCTGATGCTCAACCATGAGACTGGCGAGGTTCTCGCGCACGTCGGCGGTCGGGATTACGCTCAGGTTCCCTACGATTTTATCGAGCAGGGGAAACGCCCGCTGGGAACAGCATTTTTCCCCTTCATTTACGCGGCAGGAGTCAGCGGTGGGCAATCCCCAGTCACTTTGGTCGAGGATGAGCCGATGGATAACCGCGCGGTGATGGTCGGCGGGCGCGAAGGAATCCTCGGCGAGTGGGGTATGGAAGTGGCCTCGCCAGTGTATGAAGGGAAAATCACCGCCCGCAAGGCATTGGAAGATTCGAAAATTGCAGCAACCGTGCGCTTTGCAGGACTGGTTGGTTTGCAGAGAGTTGTGGATACGAGCGTCGCCTTCGGACTGCCCTTGAAAAACGCGGAATTGCTGCCTCGCTTGGCCGTAGGATTCGAGGAAGTGAGCATGAAACAGGCGGTGCAGGCGATGACGGTTTTCCCACTGGGCGGGATGTCCGGCCCCACGGATTGGGTCTATTTGGATCGCATTGAAAACTCCAAGGGCCGTGTGGTCCACCGGCGCAAACGCCAAATCCACGAACCCAGCCAAGTGATCGACGAAGCCGCAGCTTGGCAGGTGCACAGCATGATGGCCGGCTCGCTGGAACGTGGCAGCGCCAAGGGAGTTTTGGCTGGAATGTTGGAAAAGCCCTTCTCCGGCGCGGGCAAAACTGGGTCCACCCACGATTTCACCGACTCGTGGTTCCTCGGCTACAATCGGCGCATCACCTGCGGGGTCTGGACTGGATTTCTCATGGGAAATGGTGCTGCCGTTTACCCGGGGGCCTTCAGTCGGGATTTGGCGATGCCAGTGTGGCAGGCGACGATGAATGCCGCCGCGCCATCCTTCGGCGGAGATCGACTGGAGCCACCCAAAACGGTGGTCGAGGTGCCGGTTTGCGCGACTTCTGGCCAGCGTGCCACTCAATTTTGCCAACAACACGTCGAGAATCTCGATGCTGGCACCGTGCGTTCGCGATCGACGGCGGTGATCGAGTTTTTCCGCAAAGGCACGGAAAGTCTTCCTTATTGCTCTATTCACTCCGGCGGCCTTGGCGATGCAGCCATGCCGGAAATGGGGATTTTAAACCTCCCCGCGCTGGATGCCACGCCGGTGCGTCCCACTCAACCGGTGCTACTTGGAGATGATCCCTATCACATCGAGCTGCCAAGTTTTGCCGCCAACTCCGCCGAGCCAGGAACCGTGCGCCGGAAAACCAACGTTTTAGACAGCCTCGACCTCGGCAACATTGAGGAGAGAATCCCGCTCAAACGGCCACAGCGCTTGCAGATTGATGACGAGTGATTTCGGGAAAAAAGCCGGAATTCAAATCCGGAAATCGACTCCCCTGCCCTATCCTCGTCAGAAGAACGAAAGCCGACACGCAATCAAGCGTTTCCGGCGAGGCGGTGATTCAGAGCAATTGACCGACGCAGCGCACGCATGACATCGACAAGGCCACGGTGAGATTCCGTAGCGGCGGCGCATGCCGCGTGATGTGACGCATGGCGACTGAGAAAACGCCCGATTTCCGCGTAAAGTTGGCGCATTTGAGTGTCGAGCAGCGCATCTTCGGCACGCAGCACAGACATTTGCTTATTTCCGTCACCAATGACTTGGAAGGCCTTCGAGGCATGGACGCGGCGCTCTTGCTTCTTTTCAAGCAGCTTGGCATCCACGACGTCAAGTTTCGCGTCTCCTTCTTCGATCTCCGTGGCAATCTTCGCACGCACTTCCTTGAGTTCGGCAAAGGTGACTTTGAGCTCAGCGAGGCGCTCTTTCACCTGTTCCATCGTTTCCCGGTGGCTTGAGTCTTCGGAAGATTCCTTACCAAGCACCTCGAGTTTCATGCGAAATCCCTCATAGCTGCGGCGCACTTCGCGAGCCTCGGCAATGATGCGGTCACGCTTGGCGGCGAGTGCTTCAATGGCGGTGAGAAGAGCGATGCGCTCATCAAGAAGTTCTTGATGCACCTCCGGGGCACTACTGAGAACCTCCGCCCGCTCTTCATGCGCCTTGTCGAGCAGCGCTTGGCACTCAGCGAGTTTCTTCTGCACGATTTCCTTCTCCTTGATGAATTTTCTCAAATTCCAATACTCAACGGAGAGCTCTTCAATCGCCTCCACCTTCGTCCAACTGATGAATCCAAGCTGCGCCTCCGCCTCGCGGAGAAGGTGCATTTCACTGGCCGCAGCCGACATGCGGTGGCTTTTGCGATTGTAACCGAAGGACTGGGCGAGGCGTGCGATAAAATAGCGGGAGGAAGTCATGGGAACTCGGGAATCACTCTACTTTTCTGATCTGCCGTTGCAAGCTTTCTATGACCGTCATGTCTTCGAGAGTGGTGATGTTTCCGGATATTTGACCGACACATACGAGCTCCTTCAGCAGGCGGCGCATGATTTTGCCCGAGCGAGTTTTGGGCAGACCCGGCGCGAAATAAAGATCGTCCGGCTTCGCAATCGCACCGATGACTTTTCCGACGTGGTTGCGCAGTTCGATGCGGAGCGCTTCGGATTCTTCGATGCCGCCCTTGAGCGTCACAAATGCAGCAACGGCTTGGCCTTTCATCTCATCCGGACGCCCGACCACCGCCGCTTCAGCAACGGCGGGATGCGAGACCAAGGCGCTTTCAATTTCCGCCGTGCCGAGACGGTGACCCGAAACGTTGAGCACATCGTCCAAACGACCGATGATCCAAAAGTTCCCGTCCTTATCACGGCGCGCGCCGTCACCCGCTGTGTAAAGACCGGGATAGTCGGACCAATACGTTTTCTTGTAGCGCTCTTTGTCGCCGTAAATCGAGCGAATCATCGACGGCCAAGGCTTGCGGATCACAAGGCGGCCGTCTTGGCCAGCTTTGCACTCCTTCCCAGCGTCGTCGAGAATGGCGGCGTCAATTCCGAAAAATGGCAGAGTTGCGGTGCCTGGCTTGCATGGCGTCGCACCTGGCATCGGGGAAATGAGAATTGCACCCGTCTCCGTCTGCCACCACGTATCGACGATCGGGCATTTGCCACCGCCAATGTGCTTGTGATACCAATTCCAAGCTTCTGGATTGATCGGCTCGCCCACGGAGCCAAGGAGGCGGAGCGAGGAAAGGTCGTGAGCCGCGGGGAAATGATTGCCAGCCTTGATGAAGGCGCGGATGGCGGTCGGTGCCGTGTAAAAAATCGAGACGCCGTATTCTTCGATCATTTTCCAGAATCTCCCAAAATCTGGGAAATTAGGAGCACCTTCATACATCACTTGCGTCACACCGTTGGCAAGCGGGCCATAAACGATGTAAGAATGTCCGGTGATCCAGCCGACATCCGCCGTGCACCAGTAAACATCTTCGTCACGCATGTCGAAAATGTATTTGCAAGTCGAGTAGGTGCCGGTGAGGTAGCCACCGGATGTGTGAAGAATCCCCTTGGGTTTTCCAGTCGAGCCTGACGTGTAAAGGACGAACAGCGGGTGCTCAGAATCGAAGGCCTTGGCGACGTGCTTGGAAGATGCCGTGGCCATCTCATCATGCCACCAGACATCGCGCCCGGAGCTCATCGCAATTTCGTTGGCACAACGCTTGAGGACGACGACGCGTTTGACTTTCCCGTATTTGGCGAGTGCCTCATCGACCACAGGTTTAAGAGCAACCACCTTCCCGCGACGCCAACCGCCATCTGCAGTGACGATGGTGGTTGCGCCGGAATCTTCCAACCGGTCCACAATGGCCTCGGAGGCAAATCCGCCGAAAACGACGTTGTGCACGGCGCCAATCCGCGCGCAGGCGAGCATGGCAATGGCGGCCTCTGGCACCATCGGCATGTAAATCAGCACGCGATCTTTTGATTTCACGCCATTCTTCAGCAGCACGTTGGCGAAGCGGCACACCTCCTTGTGGAGTTGTCCGTAGGTGATGACTCGCTTATCGCCGGGCTCCCCTTCCCAGATGATCGCCGCCTTGTTACGGCGCGGGCCAACAGCGTGACGATCGACACAGCTCTCACAAACATTGAGTTTCCCACCGTCGAACCACTTCGCGAAGGGCTCCTTCCAATTCAGCACCTTGGTCCACTTTTGCTGCCAGACCAACTCCTTCGCCTCACGCGCCCAGAAGGTTTCCGGCTTATCAATCGACTCTTTATAGAGCTTTTTATAGGCCGCGAGAGATGGAATTCGAGCCTTTGCGGAAAATTCCTTGGATGGCTTGTGGACGATGTCTTGGTCGTGACCGGACTTGGATTTTTTAGCGCTCATGGGTTATCAAATTAAATTTTCAGACGGCATTCACCGATTGTGGCAGGCGGAAGCTAAGAAGAGATGCGGCGGGCGGCAAGTCCCTAGAATTCATGAAATCCGACTTTTTTCATATTCTTGAGATTCCACCCGCCTTACGCGCCCTCTCATGGCTTCACCGTCACCGGCAAACCCGGGAATTGCTCGGCCTCCGGTGCCGTGACATCGGTGAAGCGCGGCCAACACTTCGAACACGCCTATCCCCACGCTTTGCGAAAGCGGAAAACCGACGTGCATGACAAAATGGGTTTTGCCTCTTTCCGAGCAAGCGAAAACCAGCCGCCACCGCAAGCCGGGATTTCCTAACTCCCTACTGCACGCTTGAAGCTTAGCAGCGAGCCTTTCAACCGCGCGAGCGCCAAACTTGCGACAGCAAGCGCAATAAACCAAGCGAGGACACCTTGAATACCCAAAGAGTTTCCAAAATTCGCCTCCAAGGTCCCGCCAGGCCATGGCACCCCATGGATCAATTGCAAGTGGACGACATAGATGATCAACGACTCACGACCCGCGAAGTTCAGCAAGCTGCCAATGGCCGGCGCACGCCTCTGGCAAACGGGGATGAGCCACGCCAAAAGCCCAGCGAACAAGCAGACCCAGCCAAGCCTTTGCAGAAAAAAGCCGACCGAACCCGCGGGCCATGGAATCTCAGGAGCCAGCCATGCGACGCATGCACCGCCGCCCGCAAGCCAAGTGATTTTCCGTTTCCACTGGCTCCCTGTGGCGAGGCGACCACACAAAAATCCGGCCAAACCAAAGCCGATCCAAGGAAAAATCGGGAAAAGCGAGCCGCTGTTCCGGTTCAGCCAGGCATCAACCGGCAGCCACGTCGTCTGCCAAGACTCTGCTGGTCCCATGCACAACACCGCACACACCATGAGGACAAACACCGCAAAATCCCGCTGCCATGGAGCGCGTGCGGCATGCTCCAAACCCATGATGAGCAGCCCGCTCATGGCAAGCGTTTGCAGAACATCCACTTGGAAAAACATCCTCCATGCAGCCTCGTTCCACACCCCTTGCAGCAGAGATGGTAGAGGAAAACGCAGCGCATAACCCAACCCTAAGATGCCTACCAAACGCAACGCCGTGGCACGCCCGGGCAACTTTCCAGGACGCACGAAGAAGCCACGCAGGAAACCGCTGATCCAAAAAAATGCAGGTGCCACCAAACCATGCCAAAAATCCAAACTCGCAAACCATCTCTCACTCCGCAAAACATCATGGGAGAAGGTGTTTGCCGCATGCACCCAAATCATCGCCAACACGGCCACACCTCGAAACCAATCAAACAATTCCAGCCGATTTCCGACACCTGGCAAGCGAGACACATTCACGGTCCCCGCTTCATGCGCATCCGCACCTAGCTTGTCAACCGACGATCCCGCATGACACCAGCACACTGGATATTTCACTCAACTTCAGGGTAAGAGTTTTCACCACATCCACACGCACATGAAAATTTATGACAAAAATGTTGGATATTCTATCAAAGATTCGCTATCCGTGCCTTGCATCTGCTACCCCCTATGAAATCAAAAAAGAACTTAACTCGATTCACTTACGAAACCGCAGCATTCCAAGGATGGCGCTTGTCCATCTGCCGGGCCGGTTCGACATTCACTCGCTACTTCCCAGACAAGAAGTTTGGCGGTGCAAAAGAATCACTCGCAGCTGCTGAAAAGACTCTGGAGGAAATCAAAACTCTGATTGAAACTTCCAAGCGGGTCGATGGTAAACTCAGCGCATCCACCATCAAGAAGGCGGAAAAGATTGCGGCTGCTGCGGTGTAATAATTCAAAATCCAAACGGGCCGCCTCATGCATGGGGCGGCCCGTTTTTTTGTGCGCGTCCGCACACCTCAATGCGCCGCTAACCAGTTAGGCCCCGTGCCGGAGGCAAGCTCCACCGGAACACCAGCAGGCAGCGGCAGCGCGGTTTTCATGATCTCTAGAATCTTGGGCACAAGCTCTTGTTTCTCATGCATTGCTAGATCGAACACCAATTCATCATGCACTTGCAGCAGCATCCGCGTTTGATACGGAGTTTCCCGTAGCAAGGCATGCACGCGGATCATCGCCAGCTTAATCATGTCCGCAGCCGTGCCTTGGATCGGGCTGTTGATCGCCGCACGCTCGGCATTTCCACGGAGGTTTTGATTGCCGGATTTAAGGTCTGGAAAATAGCGCCGCCGACCACTCAAGGTTTCGACGTAACCAGACTCACGCGCCTCTTCCACCGTGCGGCTCATGAACTCTCGGATCGCCGGATACTCTCTGAAATACGCCTCGATCACGCCCGCCGCCTCACTGCGCGGAATCGCAAGACGCTGACTGAGACCAAAGGCGGAAATGCCGTAAATGATGCCAAAATTCACCATCTTCGCCGTGCGCCGCATCTCGGATGTCACCGCATCCGGCGAGACTCCGAAGACCTTCGCCGCAGTGATCGTGTGAATATCCGCGTGATTCTGAAAGGCCTCGATCATCGTGGCATCCCTCGATAACGCAGCCATGACCCGGAGCTCGATCTGCGAGTAATCACAGCTTAGAATTTCAAATTCGAGATGGGCGATCTGAGATTTTCTGGGAACAAAAGCCTTGCGGATTTTGCGCCCCGCCTCCGAGCGCACGGGAATGTTTTGCAAGTTTGGGTCTGAAGATGCTAGACGTCCTGTGGCTGCAACGAGTTGATGGAAATGCGTGTGAATGCGCCCGGTTTCCGCAACAATGTGCTGGGGCAGAGCGTCGAGATAGGTATTTTTCAGCTTGGTTGCCTCACGCCACGCGAGAATGTCGCTGATGATCGGATGCTTGCCCTCAAGCGTCGCGAGCGTTTGCTCATCCGTCTTATACTGCCCGGTTTTGGTCTTTTTCGCCTTGTCAGCAAGCCCTAACTGATTGAACAAAATTTCTCCCAATTGCTTGGGAGATCCAATGTTGAACGAGCGGTCGGCATGGCATTGAATGGACTTTACCAACTCGTCGATCTGAAGTTGAAGTTCACCCCCAATGACTCCGAGAGCCTCGGGATCGATGGAAATGCCCTCCATTTCCATATCGACAAGGACAGGTAAAAGCGGACCTTCAATCTCACGCAGGATCGCTTCTTGGCCGACTTCCCGCAGCTTCGGCAAAATCGCGTCCGCGAGTTGCAGCGTGACGTCAGCATCCTCCGCCGCGTATTCTGCTAGAATGGGCAGTGGAATCGCAGTGATATCAAGATTTCTTGAGACGCGTGTTTTCGCCGCGTGCGAGAAGAGATCCAACGCGCCTTCCGCTTGCAAGTCCGGCTGCTCATTTGAGATGTCCGCAAGCTTCACAGGCGTATAGCCCAATAAAATTTCTGATAGGTAATCCATCGAGTGGCGGCGCTCGGGCGCAACAAGCGTGTCGGCGAGCATCGTGTCGAAAAACGGCCCTGTCGGCTGGAGCCCGTGGTGATGGAGTATGGATAGATCAAACTTCAAATTGTGCCCAATCTTCTCCGCCGACGAAGCAAAAACTTCGCGCAGCGCGGGCATGAGTGGCTCCAGTTCAATGCACGGCAAATACCATGCCTCATGAGCTTTCCACGAAAATGCAATTCCCAACAACTTGCTGCCAAAGCGATCCAAACCACTTGTCTCGATGTCGAAGCAGAAGCGCGCTTGTTGCGCAAGTTCCGCGAAGAGCCGGGTTTGAAGCTCGGGTGTGTTAGCAAGCTGGTAAACGTGAGGAATATCCGCCAGAGTCTGGAATGTTTGAAATAAAGTGGGACTTGTTTCCAAGGCAAGCTCATCCGAGTCTGCTTGCTCCGCAGTGAACAAGCGCTTGGTTAGACTGCGGAATTCGAACTCATTGAAGAGCAATTTAAGCGCCTCATCATTCCGCGGCGAGAGCACGAGATCACCCCAAGTCACTTGGATTGGCACGTCGATGATGATGGTGGCAAGCTCCTTCGACAGCAGTGCTTGCTCGGCATGCGCAATTACATTTTCCTTTTGCTTGCCCTTCAGCTTGTTCGCATTGGCGATGAGATTCTCGATCGAGCCAAACTCAGCAATGAGTTTTTTCGCGGTTTTTTCACCGATTCCAGGAATGCCGGGGATATTGTCGGCGGCGTCCCCCCAAAGGCCAAGGATGTCGATGACCTGCTCTGGCCGCTCGATTTCCCAATTTTTCAGCATGGTTGGAAGGTCGATGACCTCGTGATCAGAGCCCTTGCGACCCGGTTTCCACATGCAGATTTTTTCCGAAATCAACTGTGCGAAATCCTTGTCCGGAGTGACCATGAAGCACTCGAAACTGTCCTTTTCCGCGCGCCGGACGAGAGTGCCGATGATGTCGTCCGCCTCGTAGCCGTCGAGCTCCAGAACGGGGATGTGAAAGGCGCGGCAAAGCGATTTCACATGGGGAATGGCCGCAGCAAGCTCTTCCGGCATCTCATCACGCTGCGCTTTGTAAGCGGGAAAACGCAGGTGGCGTGGCGTCGGGGCAGAGGTGTCGAAGGCAACTCCGATGTGTGTTGGACACTCTTTTTCCAGAATCGCCAGCAGAGTGTTGATGAAGCCATACAGCGCTGAGGTGTTGATTCCCTTAGAGTTACGAATGGGATTATGAATCAGTGCAAAATGGGCGCGATAAATCAGGGCCATGCCATCGAGCAGGAAAAGGCGTTTCATGGCCGGAGCTTGGGCTGGCTTTTCCGGAGAGTCCAGAAGAGTGAGAGAATGAAAATCCACGCTTCAGTGCGCGATCTCCAACATCAGGGAAATATGCATGGCCGTGAGCTCACCCATCGAACTGCAATCACCAAAACCACTGGTGCCGTGCATCCGGTCCAACTCGCGCGCAAGGGTCACCACATGCTCACGCGGCGCAATATCCTCACGCCGCATCACACCGAGCAGGGCACGCAGGCGACCGCTCTCGACCTTGGCACGCCGGGCCATTTGCGCATGTTCCTCCGCAACGTATTGATCAATACTTTTGCGGTTGAGCACCTCAAAAGCGAGTCGCGTCACTTTGCGATTCGAGTTGAAGCGAAAGGCTAGATAGATGTTTCCATTCCCCTCATACGACTGTTGGTCAAAGTCGATCGCACGGACACGATACTGCACTTCCTCGAAGTCCGGCGTGATATCAACCACGTAGTTCACGCTCCGCATGTCACCTAACAAGCGGATAAAACTGCGTTCGGTAAATTTGGTGAATTCCTTAGCGATCCGGACCTTGTTGAGACCTGGCTGGGAGAGGTAATCCCGGAGAAAAACGTCACCGGGAACTCCTGCGATGTGCTCCTCAATCAATGTGTTGCCGTTGACCACATAGTTCATGCGGTTCGGCGAAAGGATATGCTCTAACTCAAGGCCATAGATGCGCGAGGCGTCGGCTTGCTTGACGTAGAAATAGTCTGAGTTGTCGTTGAATAGATTGGTGACACGGACGCGGAAGGGTTTGGAATTTCCGAAATCTCCGAAGTCGATGCGATCCACAACGAGATGGTCATGTTGCTCGGCGTCGCGGCCAAGTTTCAGCTCGGTGTAGATGCTGGTGAGGCGGGGGCGAAGCTCGGCGAAGACCTCCGGCGGATACATGACGGTGAGCCAAAGAGTCTCCTGACCGGATGGATTCTCGTAAGGAACTGCGCCGCTGAAACGGCAAAGTTCATCATAAACACGTGGGATTTCACGAAGTCGATCGAAGTGATAGAGATACTGTCTGAGCGACGGGGAAACCGGATACTTCGTCTTCTGCCGCGCGATCATGCTCGGAGGCTAGCGTGGCGACTGGTGGGATGCCAGCCTGGCTTTTTCGCGCGGCGAGGAAATTTTAAACATCCGCTTACGCATCGAGGCATGCGGTGCCGAAGAGGGTGAATCCCGTAGAATTTTCAATTTGAATATCAAGGATTTGGCCAGTGAGTCGGGCCGGATCCCCATCGAAAATCACGATTTTGTTGTGCGTGGTGCGACCGGTCAGGCGGCTTGCGTTGTTCTTCGACGGCCCTTCGCAAAGCACTTGCTGGCGCGTCCCAACGACAGCGGCGTTGCTCGCGATGGCAAGGCGATCCACCACGGCAAGCAGGCGCTGATTGCGCTCTTCTTTGACCGAGTCGGGAAGCTGATCTTCCATTTCCGCGGCAGGTGTGTTGCGCCGCTTTGAGTAACGGAAAACGAAGGCGTTGTCGAACTTCAAGCGCTCAACGGTATCAATCGTCATCTGAAAATCCTCTTCCGTCTCACCGGGAAAGCCAACGATAATGTCGGTGGTGATGGCGATGCCAGGGCGGGCCGCCTTCATTTTCTCGCAGATTTCGATGAATTTCTCGTTCTTGTAAGGTCGGCGCATCGCCTTCAGAATGCGGTCAGAGCCACTTTGCATCGGAAAATGAATGTGCGAACAAAGCTTCGGCAAC